>NZ_JBEPLO010000031.1:0-25210 GCF_040545225.1 Streptococcus rupicaprae
CCTGATCCCAGTCCGACTGGTCCCAGAGCTGAATATAGTAATCCTTACGAGTCTTGTGGACAATCCCTGTTACCTTGGCATAAATCGTTTCAAATTTCATGATTCCCTCCTAAAGCTTGATTTTAGAAAGAGTATAATCTATCTGACAATAAATTATCCAAGGATTTCATAAACGGTCGGTTTTTAAGCATGAACGGTTAAATGTCATCGGGAGGCAGAGTGATTTCCTAATGCGACCACTTAGTTTTTTTACTTCATAACTACATTTATCACAACGCCTCCTACGTTTTTTAAATCCTTCTGTAATATCTAGACTATAAAATGGCAATGTTTTTCTATATGACTGAGAATCTTCACCGAGTGCTCTTATTGAATTTTGGATTCAGATACTCCAAGTCTTCTTACGATTAATCAATAGGCTTGTTGACGTTAATTTTAGACTCACTAACTTGACGCAGTGATTGGAAGCCTCAATACCAATCACAGCTGATTGCAAGTTTTTCTACCTTTCAAGTTCAAAGATTCATTGATTCATTTAATAATTGAGAAAACTTTGTTTGCTAGTTTTCCAATCCCAAACATTCACTCCTTTGACTGTGTTCGCACACTGATTTCAATAATCCCACTCTCAACAGTTACTCCCTTGATTATTGAATATGCGGTGTTAGAAGGTAGAAATTAAATTGACAGTAGCAATTTCAAGCACTCTAAGGATACCATTTCAGCTCGATCTTTGAAATCAATGAGAGCGTTTGTCGAACGACCTTTAATTCGCTGGGCTCCTTTTACAAACTCATTCTCATAAGTTCTTTTCATAAAAAAACACCCCTAATCGTTAGATTTTCTAACTTTTGGGGTGCGATTCAATTTCCTTATAGGATTTTTTATTTTAAGGAGGTTAGCTAGGAGCAATCAATACTCTTATGCTTCGCCCTTGTTTTTCTTGATAATTTCTTCTTGTACAGACTTAGGTACATCTTCGTAGTGGTCAAAGACCATCATGAAGGTACCACGCCCTTGAGTTGCTGAACGAAGTACAGTTGCATAACCGAACATTTCAGCAAGTGGCACGTAAGCACGAACAACTTGAACGTTACCGCGAGCTTCCATACCATCTACACGACCACGACGAGCAGTTACGTGACCCATAACGTCACCCAAGTTGTCTTCAGGAGCAGTGATGGTTACAAGCATCATTGGCTCAAGGATAACTGGTTGAGCTGATTTAGCAGCTTCTTTCAAAGCAAGTGAAGCCGCCACCTTGAAGGCTGTTTCAGATGAGTCGACATCGTGGTATGAGCCATCGAAGAGTTTCGCTTTGACATCAACCATTGGGTAACCAGCAAGAACACCGTTAGCCATAGATTCTACGAGACCTTTTTCAACCGCTGGGATGAATTCACGTGGAACCACACCACCAACGATAGCATTCTCGAACTCGAAACCTTTACCTTCTTCGTTTGGTGTGAATTCGATCCAAACGTCACCGAATTGACCTTTACCACCAGACTGGCGTTTGAAGAAACCACGTGCTTGAGTTGAAGCGCGGAAGGTTTCACGGTAAGATACCTGAGGTGCACCAACGTTAGCTTCAACCTTGAATTCACGACGCATACGGTCAACAAGGACATCCAAGTGCAACTCACCCATACCTGAGATAACTGTTTCACCAGTTTCTGGGTTAGTTTCAACACGGAAGGTTGGATCTTCTTCAGCCAATTTAGACAGAGCGATACCCATCTTATCTTGGTCAGCTTTAGACTTAGGCTCAACCATGAGTTGGATAACTGGTTCTGGAACGTTGATTGATTCAAGGATGATTTTTGCCTTCTCGTCAGTCAATGAGTCACCAGTAGTCGTGTCTTTCAAACCAACGGCAGCAGCAATGTCACCAGAGTAAACCGTTTCGATTTCTTGACGGCTGTTGGCGTGCATTTGAAGGATACGTCCGATACGCTCACGCTTACCTTTAGACGTGTTCATCACGTATGAACCTGAGTTAAGAACACCTGAGTAAACACGGAAGAAGGTCAAGCGACCTACGAATGGGTCAGTCATAATCTTGAAGGCAAGGGCCGCAAATGGCTCTTCGTCAGATGATGGACGCTCTTCTTCGGCATCTGTATCTGGGTTGATCCCTTTGATAGCAGGGATATCAATTGGGCTTGGCAGGTAGTCAAGCACCGCATCAAGCATCAACTGAACACCCTTGTTTTTGAAGGCAGAACCACAAAGAACTGGGAAGAATTCAACGTTGATGGTTGCCTTACGGATACCAGCTTTCAATTCCTCTTCAGTGATTTCTTCACCTTCAAGGTACTTCATCATGAGCTCTTCATCAGTTTCAGCTACGGCTTCGACCAATTTTTCACGGTATTCTTGAGCTTGCTCAAGGTACTCAGCTGGGATATCTTCTTCGCGGATATCTGTACCAAGGTCGTTGGTGTAGATTTCAGCCTTCATCTTGATCAAGTCGATGATACCAGTGAAGTCATCTTCCGCACCGATTGGCAACTGGATTGGGTGCGCATTTGCTTGCAAACGGTCATGCAAAGTAGATACTGAGTAAAGGAAGTCCGCACCGATTTTGTCCATCTTGTTGGCAAATACGATACGTGGTACGCGGTACTCAGTTGCTTGGCGCCATACTGTTTCAGTTTGTGGTTCTACACCTGACTGTGAGTCAAGTACAGTTACCGCACCGTCAAGGACACGGAGTGAACGTTGTACTTCAATGGTGAAGTCCACGTGTCCTGGGGTGTCGATGATGTTAACACGAGTGTCTTTCCACTGAGCGGTTGTCGCAGCAGATGTGATGGTGATACCACGCTCTTGCTCTTGCTCCATCCAGTCCATCTGTGACGCACCTTCGTGAGTTTCACCAAGTTTGTGGATTTTACCAGTGTAGTAAAGGATACGCTCAGTTGTAGTTGTTTTACCGGCATCGACGTGAGCCATGATACCGATGTTACGAGTTTTTGCTAACGAAAATTCGCGTGCCATGAGGTTATGTTCTCCTATTTTTTGTGTGATGGTAATATTATACCATTTTTTTAGAAAGAACGGATAGGCAGGACCTACCCGTTCGAGTTTTCTCTTTTAAGTTGGATGTTGGTAGATAATTCAGCAACAAGTTGCTAAGGAAAGCAAATTGAACTGAACTCGCCCTAAAATCCTAGTGAATTAGAATTAAGTTCGGGCTACAACTCGCATTAAACGAGTTGAATACGGCCGGCATACTGCCAGTGAAAAATGATAATCTTCCTTGATTGCAAGCAATCATCGTCAGATTCCTATTTTTCACTTGTATGCTCGTCCTTAATATACCAAAATTGAACTCGAGCTACAAGTCACTGACAAAAAGATAAAATCTCCTAGAAGCTTAAGCTTCGTCGTCGTTTTTCCTATTTTGTCTAGGACTTGTTTAACGCTCTCGTATCTTAGATTACCAACGGAAGTGTGCGAAGGCACGGTTGGCTTCTGCCATACGGTGGGTGTCTTCACGTTTCTTAACTGCAGCACCTGTATTGTTCGCTGCATCCATGATTTCTTTGGCAAGGCGGTCAACCATAGTATGCTCACCGCGGTTGCGAGCGATAGTTACCAACCAACGAAGACCAAGTGTTGTACGACGTTCTGGACGAACTTCAACCGGTACTTGATAGTTAGAACCACCGACACGGCGTGCGCGTACTTCAAGCAAAGGCATGATGTTTTCCATCGCTGCTTCAAATACTTCAAGTGGTGCATTGCCAGTTGCTTCTTGGATTTGCTCAAAAGCACCGTAAACGATGCTAGCTGCTACACCGCGTTTCCCATCAAGCATGAGACGGTTAATCAAACGGGTAACAAGTTGTGAATGATATAGTGGATCTGCCAAAACTTCGCGTTTTGGTGCACGATTTTTACGACTCATTTGTTACTCTCCCTTCTTACCCTTTTGGACGCTTCGTACCGTACTTAGAACGGCCTTGTTTACGGTTGTTTACACCCGCTGTATCAAGGGCACCACGGACGATATGGTAACGTACCCCTGGAAGGTCTTTTACACGTCCACCGCGGATAAGCACCACGCTGTGCTCTTGCAAATTATGGCCGATACCTGGGATGTAAGCAGTTACTTCAATAAGGTTGCTCAAACGCACACGAGCAAATTTACGAAGGGCTGAGTTGGGTTTTTTAGGCGTCATTGTTCCAACACGTGTTGCAACACCACGTTTTTGTGGTGAAGACACGTTAGTTGTCACTTTGCGGTGGCTGTTGTAGCCAACGTTCAAAGCTGGTGATTTAGATTTTTCTACTTTTGATTTACGCGGTTTGCGAACCAACTGGTTAATTGTAGGCATCTACATACTCCTGTAAAATTTTTAATTTTGGTTGTCCTAGCACCGGTGACAGCCTAGAACTGTGTGTACTTTTGCAACATTTGTCAGCACGTCTCTATACACTTTTGAGAGACCAAAAGTAAAAAGTACCGTTTATCATCATACCATAGCCCTTATCTTTTGTCAAATACTTCTCCCTTTATTTTTAAAAATGTTACTATTTCGCTTGCCACGATCTAGGTAGAATTAGGGAGCTCTGATATGCCTTACATCCCGACAACTGTCATAATTGTCTCTCCTGGTATCGTTTCTACTGCCTTTGTCATCAAGATGTCTAAATATGTTCCTCCATTGGTAATGACTACAGCGGTTGTCAAATCAAACCCTTGACTCTCCAAGGACTGCTGATCAAATTGGATGAGAACCTGTCCTAGCTCAATGGTATCACCAACAGATACTGAAGCAATAAACCCTTGACCCTGAGCTTGCACCGTATCAATGCCGATATGGATCAATAACTCAACCCCCTCTTCCGAGATCAAACCGATAGCATGCTGGGTAGGAAAAAGGCTAGTCACTTGCCCATGAACAGGTGAAAACAGGATTCCTTGGTCAGGTCTTATAGCAAGTCCCTTGCCAAAAGTGCCACTAGCAAAAACAGGATCGGGCATCTCCTCCAAGGGAATAACCTGACCTCCCAAAGGGCTCGATATCGTCGCTGAATGATGGACCAGTCGCTGAGTCGATTCTCCCAAGTCTGTCGCTTCATTAGAATCCGGAAACCTCATCCAATAGGTCAAAAGAAAGCCCGATGCAGTGGCTATAAGCATAGCCACTATAGCTTGGAGTAGATTAGCAAGGTCCTGTCCCTTCGGATCAACAAAATTAGCCAAGGCAAAAATTCCTAGACCACCCATGGTAAAGGAATGGGTGGCGGTCCAGCCGATATAAGCCCCCTGAATAGCACCGCCGAGATTACTAGCCCAAAAAGGAAAGCGCAGAGGCAGACTCAAACCATAAATAGCCGGCTCAGTCACACCAAACAGGGCCGATAAGGCTGTCGGAAAACCCATGCGCCGTTTATGCTTGTCTTTTGTCTTTAAAATGATAGCGAGAACTGTTCCCAATTGGGAGAAGCTAACAAAGGTGATAATGGCCAACAATGGCGAGAAACCTTGTTGTTCCATTTGAATAGTCATAATCGGAATTAAGCCCCAATGGAGTCCAAACAAAACCAGAACCTGCCAGAGTCCGCCTAGAACCAAACCAAGCAAGATAGGACTGAAATGATAGAGTCCCTGGAAAAACATGCCTACGCCATTTGACAAGGTGATGCTAATCGGACCTAAAATTAGCAGGGTAAGCGGTACTGTTACAATTAAGGTTAAAAAAGGGACCAGAAAAACTTTCACCATATCAGGCACTACTTTTTTTAGCCAGCCCTCCACAATAGAGGCAAACCAGACTGCAATGATGATAGGAAGCACTGTCTGATAATAGCCACCTGGAGGAAGGCTGATAGGGAAACCTAAAAAATTCGGAAGTTCTTGTGCCAGATTGAGGCTAGGATAAAGAAGGGCCGCCGCCAATGCAACACCCGTGAATAAATGCAACCTGAAATAGGAGGTCGCATTGATTGCAAGAACTATCGGTAGAAATTGTGAAAAACCATCTCCAGTTGCTTCCAAAAGGACATATACACCACTATTTTCTGCCGTAAAACCGTAGAATGTCAAAATAGCCACAATCCCTTTGATCATTGACGTCGCTACCAAAACGCCCATCGATGGTTGAAATACGGCCGAGACCACTCCTATAAAGTTATCCCACAAATTCCCCGAGTCTCGTTTGGCACGATCCGTCTTATCCTTCAAGGAAGAAATCTCCAAAAGCTTAGCATACACATCAGCCACATGGTGGCCAATAACAATCTGGAACTGGCCTCCCGCTTGAACGAGTGCCAAGGCATCTGGATGGGCTTCGAGGTAAGTTTTGTCTACTAAACTGTCATCCTTTAGCCTAAACCGCAAACGCGTCAAACAGTGGCTAACCTGCTGGACATTCCCTTCTCCCCCAACGGCTTGTAGGAGTTCCCTAGCTAATAATTCATACTTTTGCATGCATTTTCCTTTACCGATTGAAAATCCCTAGATCATTGTTCTGACCTAGGGGAGTAGCTACCAGCTCTTTACTCTTTTGTGGTTGATCGCTGAATGTGGATGGTCAGATAGACAAGCTCATCTTGAGATACCTGAAATTGATAACTAGCTTGGACATACTTTCCTAAAAGTTCTGCACAAGCAAACGCCTTAGGATAATTGAGTTTTACCTGGTCAAACAAGAAACCATCCTTTGTATCTGTGTTTTGGCCGGATAAGACACGTTGCGCAAAATACTGCAGATGCGTTACGAAGCGCATATAAGACATGCTGCTCTCATCAAACTCCATCACATAAAAACGTCTGACAATATTGATCAATTCTTGGATTAACTTAGTGGCCTTTAAGGTGTCATCCATCTGCTGGACATTTTTTTGGCCATTGACAAAATGCAGAGCGATAGATGCTGCTTCATCTTCTGGAATTTCTAAGCTAAAACTTTCATTGAGCAATTTTACCGCTTCAAGTCCTAGCTGGTATTCTGGCTTGTAGAATTTTTTGACCTCCCAAACCAGAGGATTTTTGATAAAAATCCCTTGAGCAGCCCTTTCCAAGACGAAGTGCAAATGGTCGGCCAAGGCTAAGTAAAAATGATCGTTATAATCAACCTCTAGGACCAGGGCAGCCTTAGAAACAATGGCTTGGAAAATATCAACTTCCTTAGGCGTCAAAGTCGTGTAGAGTCCTGAGACAGCGGAAGTAAACTGCGTTTCGGATAAGACAAAGATCTTTTCTATCAGTGATTCGTCCAATTGGTCTCCTGTTTTCTTTTGAAATCCTAGACCTCGTCCCATCACAATCGCTTCCTGACCTTGGGCATCTTGCACCAGGACAACATTATTATTGAAGACCTTGATGGCTTCCATTAGATGCTCCTCCTCTGATTTCTCATCTTCTCTATAATAGCATGCCAGTTTCTAAATTGCAACTATAGTAGAGGAATAACACAAGAAAACTAAGAATCTGTATTCACAATAGGGATACTAAGCTAATTAGGCTAGTTTTGGGCCAAATGAGAACAATTTGTTGCAGGAATAATGCCCGTATTTCCAGGACATCTGATAGTGAGTAGGTTAAAATTAGCCTATTCTAGTCAATGTTTCTATTGTGAATACAGGTTCTAAGACACGGTATCTAACAGCCATCTGGGTCAAATCTGCCCTTATCAGTCCCAAACCTGCATAGAGATGGTTGTCTCGCCCGACTGCCATTCTTATTTTGTCATATTCTGAATCAGTATAACTCTAAAGCCTCTCATATTGAAACAATAAAAAGCAATGCCCTTCTTGATCAGAGCACTACTCTTTTGCTTTTCATCACTGGTCGTCAAACATGTTCCCCAATTCAACATCAATGACATTATTCTGCGTATCGATATTGGTCACTGAAAGGAGAGACTTGTAGGGAACCCCTTCACGTTTGCTTTGGATATTGTCTGCAAATACAGCCACTCCTGCTAGACTGCTATCAAATTCAGTCAACAAACTGATCATCCCATTGATGGTACCGCCACCCTTTAAGAAATCATCCACGATCAGCACCCGACTGCCAGGTTTCAAACTGCGCTTGGACAAGAACATTTTCTCAATCCGGCCACTTGAGCCCGAAGCATAGTTGACAGATACTGTAGAACCTTCTGTGATTTTGAGGTCTCGGCGGACAATCACAAAAGGAACATTTAAGACATCCGCAATCGCGTTAGCCAAAGGAACCCCCTTGGTCGCCACAGTCATGACTGCATCAATCTTTTGATCCTTAAAGGTCTTGGCAATAATCCTACCGATCTTTTTCAACCAGCTCGGTGTTGATAACAGATCAGATAGGTAAATGTAACCTCCTGGTAAAATACGGTTGCTTTCTGACAAGCGATCTCTAAGTGCTTCTGCTACCTGACGCGCTTCTTGGTCAGAAATCGATGGCGTAAAGACAACGCCTCCCCCTGCCCCTGTCACAGTTGTAATGTAACCAATCTCACTAGCCTCAAAAGCTTTTTTGATAATAGAGATGTCTTCAGAAATCGAAGATTTGGCAGATTCATAACGTTCTGCAAAATTGGTCAGACTGGTCAGTTCATAGGGATGATTGATGAGGTAGTTTGAAATCAGTACCATACGTTCACTTCGTCTTATTTTCATCCATTCGTCCTCTTTTTTGAATTTTCTTCTATTATAACACATTAATTAAAAAACGAACTATTTTTACATTCAAAAGTCCGTTTTTCGTTTTTATTGAGATTTTAGGAAAAAGATAATGCGCTGTTCCCTGCTCACAAGTTGGGCTTGTAAAAAGAACGGTGGTCCATGGCAAAGAGGCGGTTGGTCATTTCACCAGGCGCAATCTTATCCAGAGCAGTAATCATCATCATCATCTCGGCATCAATATTATCGATCATGTGTAAGATTTCAGCCTCCATAATCTGAGGACGAACAGGGCTGCCATATTCCAACAAGCCATGATGGCTGAGAATAACATGCCGCAGGACGGTCACTTCTTCCTTGGTATCGTCAATCCCTAATTCGATCAAGGCCTTAGTGATTTCTTCATCAATTAGAGCGATATGCCCAATAAGGTTGCCTCGAACCGTATAGGAGGTGTCGTCTGGACCAGACAGCTCAATGACCTTGGCCAGGTCATGCAACATGATTCCCGCAAAGAGCAAGCTCTTATTGAGCTGAGGATAGATATCCCCGATCGCATCCGCCAAACGGACCATGGTCGCTGTATGATAAGACAAACCCGCATAAAAGGCATGATGGTTGGTTTTAGCAGCTGGGTAGCTGTAAAATTCCCTTTCATACTTGGCGTATAAGCTACGCACCAAGCGCTGCCAGGTCGCATTTTCAATCCGGAAAATCATCTGCTGGAGATAGTCCTTGGTGTTTGAGATATCAACGGGTGGTTTCTCTTTAAATTCCCCTGGATCGGTGGGCTCACCAGCCTTAGGCAATCTGAGGCTTATCTGGTTGACCTGCGGCGTGTTGTTATAAACCTCTCGCATTCCACGCATGAAGACTACCTTTCCAGCAGTAAATTCAGCTACATTGTAGGGCTGAGCGTCCCAGAGTTTGCCTTCAATGGTACCTGTTTCATCCTGAAAAGTGAAGGCCAGGTAATCCTTGCCAGCTCGTGTTTGGCGAAGCTCAGCGGTCTTGATCAGATAGAAGCCCTCAAAGGGCTCATCTTTTTTCATCTGGTTAATTTTCATCTGTTTCCTCCCAGGCCAAGTCTAAGGTAGTCTCCCCTTGTTCGCCTGTTAATTCAATGGTTCTCAGTGCCCGTTCAATGGCCTGTGTACGAGTGGTCAAAAGACTATCAATATTTCGAGAGGCTCGCTCCAGCTGCACTTGTGTTTTCTGCAAGAGGCCACCGAATTTACCAAATTCTGTCTTGACTTGTCCCAAGGTTTTACTGATGTCATCCGCCGATTGCTGAAGGTTTAAGGTTCTAAAACCGACTGACAAGGAATTGAGCAAGGCTGACAGGGTTGATGGACCAGCGACCAAGACATTTTCCGTTCGACGCAGGTCATCAAAGAAGGCCGGCTGACGAACGATTTCTGCGTAGAGTCCTTCTGTCGGTAAAAACATGATGGCAAAGTGTGTGGTTTCGGGTGGGTTGAGGTATTTTTTGTGAATGGATTTTGCAAATCCTTTAACCGCAGCCAATAGAGCTTTTCTGGCTGCTTCGACCTCGGACTTATCACCTGCGTCATAGGCCTCTTCTAGCCGATAATAAGCCTCCAAAGGGAACTTGGCATCGATGGGCAGGTAAACAAGCTGCCCTTGGCTGGTTCCTGGCAATTTTATGGCAAATTCGACTCGCTCGCTAGCACCAGAAACGGCGGCAAATTCGCGTTCGTATTGGCTAGGCGCCATGATATC
The DNA here is from genome assembly GCF_040545225.1 of Streptococcus rupicaprae. Taxonomy (NCBI): domain Bacteria; kingdom Bacillati; phylum Bacillota; class Bacilli; order Lactobacillales; family Streptococcaceae; genus Streptococcus; species Streptococcus rupicaprae. Next base: position 10,366 of record NZ_JBEPLO010000031.1, read on the forward strand.
CTCGATAATGTGAGCCAGTTGAATCTCACCTAGGATCCCCCTGGTCTTGGTGCCAGACAAGACCTTGCTGAGGCTCCCAACATCACGCGCTACCGTCTGCATCTCACCCAGGCCACGGTTGACAGCTTCCAATTGCTTCGAGACTGTCTCAAAGGAGGTCTGCAAGCGGCTTTGAAGAGTCTTCTCTAACTTTTCTTCTACCGTCTGCCTCATGGCTTCCAAGCGCTGGTCGTTGGAGTCTTGCAGACGCAGGAGTCCTTGTTGGACACTATTACGATTCTGTTCTAAACTCTGGGACAGGTCCTGTCTGAAATCGGTCAAATTTTCATAGAGGTCTTTTCGGACAGCTGTTAGCCGATCAGCTGTCTGACTGGTCGCCTGATGAAGGTCCCGCAATTGTTCTTGGTTAGACCTTTCAAGCAGATAGGTCATCTGATCGGCGATACGGTCTGACTGGCCGTCCAACTGGTCTTCCAACTCCCGAATCAGCCAGCTCTGCCTTTGCCAAAGAAGAAAAAGAACCACCAAGACTAGAATCAGTAAGACAATGAGCAATACATCCATAATCAATCCTTACTGTAGATAACGACCAAGTAACCATCTGGCACTGTTACCGAAATAGGCTGGTCTAAAAATTCATTGCTACCGTAGATTTTTCGCTTAAAGTAGCTAGAAGAGGTCAGATTATACTTGGCTTCCTCGATCGTCAACTGCCCCTCACCTTCCAACAAGAAGCCAACATAGTCGTATCCTGGAAGAGGGGTGACTGCCTGCCGCCCCTGAGGATAAAAGGCGATCACGTTTTGGTCATCGACCAGCTGAATCTGGCGCATAAATGGGGCTAGATCAGGATGAGAGGGGAGAAAGACGCTGGACAAGGCATGGTCCATCCGTCCTCCAAGCGCCCCGTAAACCGTGACATGGGCTTCTAGATCCCTTTGAAAGATGGCCTTTAGCCCCATTTCCAGGTCCGTATCATCCTTGTCAACAGCTAGAACAAGGAGCTCCTTGGAGGCTTTCTGAATCCTTTCCAGCTCTGCTGAAGATACCGAATCAAAGTCACCGACTGCCAAATCAAGTGGCAATTCCTTCTCCAAAAGGGTAACAGCACCCCTATCAATCCCCGCGTAGGCCTCAAACATGAGCGGCAACTCAGAAAAAGATCCGCCTGCCAACATTCCCCACCTAACCATTCAACACCTCACGAAGGCTGGCTACACGCTCAGTCACATCTCCCTTGAAGACGTAGGAGCCCGCCACAAAGACATTGGCTCCCGCATCCTTGGTTAAGCCGATGGTTTTGTTATCAATACCACCATCCACTTCAATATCAAAAGACAGGTCTTTGGCTGTTCGTAAGGCGGCAATTTCTTTGATTTTTTCCAACATTTCAGGGATAAAGGCCTGCCCTCCAAAGCCAGGGTTAACGGTCATGACAAGTACCTGGTCTACCAACTCAAGCACATGGGCAATCGCAGAGACAGGCGTTCCAGGGTTTAGCACAACACCTGCCTTGACACCTGCTGCTCGAATTTTTTGGAGGGCTCCGTGGATGTGCTGACTAGTCTCAACATGGATAGTGATAATATCTGCACCAGCTCGCACAAAATTCTCAATGTGCTTTTCAGGGTTAGCAACCATCAGATGGCAGTCAAAAACCAGCTTGCTGTGCGGCCTCATGCTGGCCACCACATCTGCACCAAAGCTGATATTGGGCACGAAATGACCATCCATAATATCCAGATGGACGTATTCGCTGCCTGAAGCTTCTATTTTTTTGAGCTCAGTTTCAAAATTCGCATAATCTGCCGCCAAGATAGATGGGGCAATCTTATCTGTAAACATTTCTTTCTCCTTCATTTAATCAGTAACCAATGTTCAGTTGACTTCATCAGTCCAAATCAACGTCCAAAGCCTGGCTTCTTGATTTCTCACTAGCCTTTTTTAGCAACCTTCTTATAGGTTTCTCGGCGGTTTTCAATCTCGCTTAAAAACAAGAGGTAATGGTCGAAGCGGCTTTGGGCCAAATTCTCCGTGCCTGCTAGAGGTTTGACCGCGCAGGCCGGCTCGTGGGTGTGGGTGCAGGTCCGGAATTTGCACCCCTGCGATAAGTCTTTGATTTCGGGGAAGCAGTGATTCAAGGTCTCACTATCTGTTACTTCGTAATCTAACGACGAAAAACCAGGAGTGTCTGCAATTTTACCACCGTAGAGATTGTAGAGACTGACCGCTCTAGTCGTATGCCGCCCTCGACCTAGACTATCTGAGATTTCACCGGTCTCTAAGGCCAAGTCTGGCGCCAATTTATTGAGTAGGGTCGACTTGCCAACACCTGTCTGGCCCATGAAGACCGTCACTCTGTCCTTCAACAGCTCAGGCAGCTCTGCTATGTCCCAAATAACCTCATAACCAATCTGCTGGTAGACCGTGCGAATCCCTTCCAAATCGAGGTCCCCATCCGTCAAAAGATCCGTCTTGCTGATATAAATGATCGGGTGTATCTGCTTATGCTCTAAGAGCACTAAAAAGCGATCGAGGAGGTTGAGGCTGAAATCCGGCTCCTTGGCTGACACGATGACAACCGCTTGGTCGATATTGACAATCGGAGGTCGAACCAAGCTGTTCTTCCGCTCATGAATGGCCAATAGGTACCCTTCAGACTGCTGGTCAGCTGAAAATTCCACATAATCCCCGACATAAGGGGTCTGGCCTTTTTTCCGAAAATTCCCTCTGGCTCTGGTCTGATACACCTGACCGTTCGACTCGACATAATAAAAGCCCGCTAGTGCCTTAACGATAATACCTTGCAATCCCTTTTCCTCACCTTCTTCTTATCCCTATTATAGCAAAATTCAAGGGTTTCTGCTGATTTTTACATAGAAAAAGAGAGTGGGGCAGAAATCGGTCATTCCTTAGAATTCGATTTTCCACACTCTTTTATTTCTAGGTTCGGGATGAAATAATCACTCCCCAAACTGTTTTTGCCCTGACGTCGTCAGCTTTATTGCCAATTTCCAAAGGTCCCCCGGACCTTTGGAACTCTGCAGTGGCAACTCTAAAACTGGCAAAGCCAGTATTGTCTCTTTTTAATTTCTAGGAGGCAACCTTGGACAGCCTAACCCCAGGCTGTCCAAGCTCCCAACCACTGCGTCTTGCTCAACAAATCAAAAATAATTGAGCGGTAAGGACTGTGTCCCATCCCCAGATTACCATCATTCTTTTTGGTGATAAGGGTAAGGACATCTGCTTCTCCCCCAGACACTTTGAAACCCCTGAAGTTCCGAATTAGACCCTTAATATTTCTCCTTCTTAAATTGCAGAAGTGCTTAGGATTACCAACAATCACTCCTTCATCAGATGATTTTAAGGTTGCTTAAGCCTCAATAGGTCAGTAACCAGACCTTTTAAAAAGAGGATTATCACCTTATGCGAACCCGATTTTCTAGTAGTAGACTTCCTGCAAGGCCTCAGGGGTCCAAGGATTGCATGAGGTTTTTTAAGTCTTGCAGTTGATCGCTTGTCAAGGGGCTTAGTCGTGGTGTGTACAGTTCTCTAGTATCTATCAAACGGTCTAAACTCTGTTTATTCTTTAACACTCGCTCTTCTAATTCTCTGGCTGAAACCCGCAGGGCGCCTTGGGAGAAGATGACCCACTGTTCATTGAGATCGCTAGTAGCCACCGATACCAGTTTCCCTGAATCTTTCAGTTCCGCACTCAGTCGCTCAATGTAGCTATCAGCCGTTTCATCTTCCTCAGTAAAGATGACAGTTACCTGAAATTCATCATAGCGCTGTCGCAGGCCGGGCACATGATGGGCGTCAAAGACACAGATAATCTCAATGTGTTCAAAGGCAGCATAATTGGACAAGTGATTGAGAAGAAGATGCCTCGCCTCATCCAAATCTCCTTTCTTGAAAGCCTGCTTGGTCGATTGCCAGAAGGCGATCATGTTGTAGCCATCTACAATTAAAATTTTTTCCTTCATGCTATCCTTTTTTCTATCTCCTTGAACCAAAATAGAGGTGACGCAGCTTTAGGGCCTATTCCGATAGACTTCATACATGAGCACGGCGGCAGCCACACTGGCATTAAGACTCTGGACATGGCCGCTCATGGGAATGGTAATCATCTCGTCCACCTGTTTTTTGATATTAGCAGAAATTCCCTTGCCTTCGTTGCCAATGATGAGGGCCAGCTTACCAGCCGTGTTCCACTTGGTTGACGGTGTACCGTCCATATCTGTCCCAAAAACCCAGAAGCCTCGCTCCTTGAGGATGTCGAGGGTCTGGCTGAGGTTGGTCACACGGGCAATGGGCACATGCTCCACAGCTCCTGTCGAGGTCTTGGCCACCACAGGTGTCACTCCAACGGCACGGTGCTTGGGAATAATCACCCCTGTCACATTGGTGGCGTCAGCGGTTCTCAGGATGGAGCCGAAGTTGTGCGGATCATTGAGCCCATCCAGGATGAGAATGAGGGGATTGTCTGCTGTTTCTGCTCTTTCCAAAATCACCGACAAATCCGCATAGGCAAACTCCGATACCCGCAGGACAAAGCCCTGGTGGACAGCGCCTTCCGTCATCTCGGTCAAGGTCTTCTTGGGCGTCCAGGAGATAGAGACCTTCTTATCAGCGGCAAGAGCCTTCATTTTGTCCACATTCTTGCCCCGCAGGTCGTCCTGGATATAGAGCTTGTTGCCAGTGTTGGCCTGTAAACTTTCGGTAACGGCATGCACGCCGTAAACAATATCATTATGTTCCATGAGTTTATTGTAGCATATTTTTAGAAAAATAGCCCTGAGCCACTAGAATCAATTGACAAACTCGCACCACTATTCCTGCCGAGAATTTTTTTGTTAATCCATTACAGACTATTGACAACGCTTTCGAAATGTATTAAAATAAAACCAATATTAATCGGATTGTTACTCTTCGGAGGCATTACCAACCAACATTAAGGGGGTGGAGTGTGTCTTACGAAGAGTTTTTTATATATCAAATGAGATAAAAGGTGAGATATGAAAGTTATTAAGAAAATCAATAATAATGTTGCAGAATGCATTGATAATAATGGTAAGGAACTTATCGCCTTTGGCAAAGGAATAGGATTTCCAAAAACACCTTATGAGCTAGAAGATTTGTCAAAAATTGACATGACTTTCTACAAACTCAATCCACATTTTGAGTTACTCTTACAGGAATTACCCGAGAATTTGATGCTCCTAAGCGTTGAAATCGTGAACAATGCCCAAAAACAATTGGGTGGTAAGCTTAATCCGACACTAGTCTTTAGCTTGGCAGATCACATTCACTTTGCCATTAAACGCGCCACGGAGATGCAAGAAGTCAAGCTTCTCTTCTCTCAAGATATTGCACAGCTCTATCCTTTAGAAACGCAAATAGCTAAGAAAACGGTAGAACTCATTAACAAGGAGTTAGAGGTCCAACTCCCTGAAAGCGAAGCAACCAGTATAGCACTTCACTTTATCAATAGCAGAGCAGATACTCTCATAACAGAAGATACCCAACATATAGAGGAGTTAATCGAGATTATCACTCAAGTCATAGAAAAGGAGCTAGCGCTCAAAATTGATCGCGATGAGTTTAACTACCATCGTTTTCAAACTCACGTTCGTTACTATCTAAAACGTGCACGTGCAGGGGAACAATTTATTGAAGGCAACGAAATTATTCTTAATAGCTTAAAAAGCTCTCAACCAGCTATCTACCGTGTTGCAATGTCTATCATGGATTATCTGGCAGTTAGCTCTGCCATTATCCCAAATGATGACGAACTACTCTACCTGATGATTCATATCAACAGGCTTTATGAAAAAAATGGAGAATCTCATGACAGATACAAATAAAATCATTGCTGAAAAAGTGCTGGCTGCAGTCGGTGGGAAAGATAATGTGACTAATGCGACTCATTGTATGACGCGATTACGCCTCAACCTGAAGGATACATCTATCCCGAACAAGGATGAGATCGGAGCGATTCCAGGCGTGCTAGCCGTTGTAGAATCAGGCGGTCAATACCAAGTCGTTATCGGACAAAACGTTGCTAAGGTTTATCCAGAATTTGTTTCCCTGGCTAACCTCGCCGTGGAGAAGCAAATCCATGAGAATTTGGATAGGCCGAAGGAAAAATTGACCCTGAAATCCATTGGTTCAAATATTCTAAATTACATGGCTGGGTCTATGACCCCATTGATACCAGCGATGATGGCAGCGGCAATGTTCAGAACAATTCAAGTTATTCTTGGGCCTGATTTACTGAACTGGATATCTGCAAAAAGTGATACTTATGTTCTCTTTGATGCACTATACAATGCTTTTTTCTATTTTATGCCAATTTTTATTGGTTTTTCAGCGGCAAAGAAATTGGGTGCAAGTCAAGTCTTAGGTTTATTTGCAGGGGCTATGTTAGTAGTACCATCATTAGTTGCACTTGATGGACAAAGTTTTAGTATTTATGGTTTCCTTCCAACAAAGATGCATAACTATGCTCAAACTGTCTTGCCAGTGATTCTATCAGTTTGGGTGATGTCTTACATTGAGCGTCTCTTTAAGAAAGTCATTCCGGATGTCCTATCAACAATCTTTGTTCCTTTCTTGACTATTGCAATGTTAGTGCCGATTTCATTTGTTATTTTAGCTCCGCTAGGTGGTTATATTGGTGATCTGATTGGTACGGGGTTAATTGCATTTCATAACATTGGTGGTTTCATTGCTATAGCAGTTGTCGCTGCTTTGTGGGAATTTCTAGTGATGTCTGGTATGCATCAAGTGCTGATTGTTTTTGGTTTGACAGCAATGTTAGAAACTGGTGCAGATCATTTTGTTCTAACAGCTGGTGGAATTGCAACTTGGGCAGCTTTTGGTATGGCACTAGGTGCATTTTTAAAACTAAAAGATAAAAGTGAAAAGTCTTTAGCATTTGGTTATTTTGTGTCAGGTATTGTTGGCGGTGTTACTGAGCCAGTACTTTATGGAGTAGGCTTACGCTATAAACAACCATTTATTGCTTTGGTAATTGGTGGATTTTTAGGCGGGCTCTATGCAGGTATTACTGAGGTTGGTACTTATATCATGGGAGCAACGAACTTTTTGGCCTTGCTCGGCTATGTTGGAGGTGGAACAACTAATACTGTTAACGGTTGCATCTCTGTTGCTATTGCCTTCATAGTGACAGCAGTTCTGACATACGTCATTGGTTTTCCAGCAAAAAAAGAAAAGAAAGGATAGAACATGTCAAAAAAACTCTTACTACGTGCTGATGATCTTGGTTATTCTGAGGCTGTCAACTATGGGATAGAAAAATCTATTAAGGAAGGACTGATTAGAAGCCTAGGTGTCATGGTTAATATGCCAGCGACTGAGCATGGTGTTAACTTAATCAAGGATTGTGATATTGCCCTTGGGGTTCATACCAATATCTGTGCAGAAAGGCCCCTAACAGATCCTAGCTTGATTCCTAGTCTGGTTGATGAAAATGGGTATTTTAAATCCTCTAAGGTGTATAGAGAATCGACGGAGGATTTTGTCGTTTTTGAAGAGGCTATTTTAGAAATTGAAGCCCAATACCATCGCTTTGTCGAACTTTTTGGTAAACAACCTGATTATTTTGAAGGGCATGCTGTCGCGTCGCAAAACTTTTTCAAAGGACTAGAGTACATCGCTGATAAGTACGATCTGAAATACTCTGGTTTTTCGATGGGAGGTGAGCCAATCCTTATCGGCCAATCAATGGTGCGATTCTACATGGAGAGCATGGAACCTGACTATAACCCTCGCACCATGATTGAAAAGATGGTTGCAGAAACAACAGATAGCATCGTCTCTCTCGGTGTCTTTCACCCTGGTTATCTAGATCATTACCTCCTAAACCACTCCAGCCTATTGACTCCTCGTTGTTTGGAAGTAGATATTCTGACAAGTCCCCAAGTCAAAGATTGGATCAGACAGCAGAAAATTGAACTGGTTGACTACAGAGATGTATAGAGCTAATTCATTTAAAAAATCACTCGTGGAAAATTCCATGAGTGATTTTGAATTTGACTAAATACTTTCCTTTCCTTCAACCTTCCCAATGCACCAGGCTATCAGTTCTTCTAAGCGGTCGTAGCGTTCCAGCATGTGGAGGTAGCCTAGGACTGCTTCAAAGCCTGTGGACATTTTATAGGTGATGATGTCCGTATTTTTAGCCTTAGTGTGGGTGTTGGCATTGCGGCCACGCTTGTAAATGGCTTCCTCTTCCTCCGTCAAAAGTTTTTCCTCTAGCATTTTCGTGATTAAGCTGGCCTGGGCCTTGGCCGAGACGTACCGGGTTGCCTTGTAATGGAGCTGGCTAGGTTTGGTCTGCCCTTGAAAGATCAGGTGCCTGCGAATATACATGGAGTAGACCGCGTCTCCTTCAAAAGCCAGGGCCAAGCCGTTAATCAAGGTGATGTCGGTCTTAGTCACGCAACCACCTCACGCCATCCTTGGTGTCCAAGAGCTTAATGCCTTGCTCTGCCAGTTCATCACGGATCCGGTCTGCGGTCGCAAAATCGCGATTAGCGCGAGCTTCTTGACGCTCTGCAATCAAGGCTTCAATGTCTTCATCTAGAACTTCCGTCTTGAAGACAATGCCAAAAACCTCTAACATGCGGGAAAATTCTGCCTGCACCCTTGCGGTGTAGTTGCCTGAGTTGATCCACTTGGCCAAGTCAAAGAGCACCGTCACACCGTTTGCAGCATTGAAGTCATCGTCCATGGCTTCTTCGAAACGCTGGATAAAAGTAGATAGCTCTCCCTCATCCGCTTGCCCGGTCAAGGGCTGTGAATAGGTGTTTTTCAGGTACTTGATATTGGTCTGAGCATCTAGGATGGCTTTTTCAGTATAATTGACCGGACGGCGGTAGTGCTGGGTCGCTAGGAAAAAGCGCAAGACCTGACCATCAACCGTTTCCAACATATCATGGGCTGTGACAAAGTTGCCCAGAGACTTGGACATCTTTTCGTTATCAATGTTGAGCATGGCATTGTGCATCCAGTAGTTGGCAAAGGTCTTGCCAGTTCTGGCTTCTGACTGAGCAATCTCATTGGTGTGGTGGGGGAACTCTAAATCGGCCCCGCCGCCGTGAATGTCAATAGTATCACCAAGAATTTCTGTCGCCATGACAGAACATTCAATATGCCAACCCGGGCGCCCGTCTCCCCATGGACTGGTCCAAGACACCTCGCCCGGTTTGGCCGATTTCCAAAGGGCAAAGTCGACCGGATTTTCCTTGAGAGCTGACTCAGCATCCACACGGCCGCTGGCTCCCAGCTCCAAATCTTCTAGGGTCTTATTGGCGAGCTTGGCATAGTCCTTGGCCTTTTCAACGCGGAAATAGACGTCGCCACCGCTTTCGTAGGCATAGCCTTTGGCCATCAGATCTGCCACAAAAGCGATAATCTCATCCATAAAGTCAATGACTCGGGGGTGGACCGTTGCAGGCTTAACGCCAAGCTTGGTCACATCCTCACGAAAGGCTGCGATGAACTTATCCGCAAAGGCCTTAGTACCCATCTTAGCCTCCGCAGCCCCCTTGATAATCTTATCGTCCACGTCGGTGAAATTAGAAATGTAGGTGACCTCGTAGCCACGGTACTCAAAGTAACGACGAATGGTGTCAAAAGACACGACACTTCGGGCGTTACCGATATGAATGTAGTTGTAAACCGTCGGACCGCAGACATACATCCTGACCTTGCCCTCTTCCAGAGGGACGAAATCCCGCAGACTTCTGGTCATGGTATCATAAATTTTTATCATGGTTTTCCTCATTTTCAGGTCAATAGCAGAGCTGGCAATCATTTATCTTTTGGGGACATTTCCCCAAAGACAGCAGATAGGCTGAGTCAGTCATCTCGGCCGATCAGGGCTCAAAGGAGAACTCCAAAGCCACATCGATTTATGAAAACAGCTCAAACTTTGCAGCCATACTTTCTTCATATTCCTTATTATACCACAGAAAAAAGCCAACTGGGCTGATACAGCTAGCTTTTTTGTTTCTCTAATTCCTTGGCTAAGGTCAAGGCAATCTCAAAGAATCCCAGTAAATTTTCCTCATCGTGACCTTCGCGCATGTCCCATCCTCCCTCAGGGTCCACATAGTCCGAGGTATAAAAGAAATGGTAAGCTTCTTTCTGGCGAAACTGTGCCCAAGCTGCAACAGAGGCCCACTCCATATCGACGACAGTCGCACCTGCTTCCTTGCGGCGCTTGACCTTGGCTGGCGTTTCACGGAAAAAAGCATCCGTCGTCCAAGCCTTGGTCATGGTATAGGGAATACCATGCTTGTCCAGCATCTCTCCAAACCTTGCCAAATGGTCAGCAGGATAGCCAATCTCATCGCTGGCCGGTGCGTAGTGATAAGAAATGCCTTCATCACGAATAGAACTAGTCGGAACGATTAGTTTATTGGTTTCGAGGTTGCCATCCAAGACTCCACAGGTCCCAAAGAGAATGAACTGTTTAAACCCGATGGCTTGGAGCTCTTCCAAGGTCCCAATCAGGGCCGGTGCCCCAAGTTGAGCCAGCATGACAGCCACCTTGATCCCATCTCTTTCATAGATATACCAGGGTTGCTGGCCGTTGATATTGGACTTAAAACCGCCGTAACGCACCCCCTTCATCTGCTGGACTGACTCAAACAAGCTCCCTGAAAAAGGCATAATGATGGTAGCACAAACTTCTTCGATAGCCGTATTTTCTTCAAAGTCAAAGTGCGGTTCAATAACCGCAGGACCAGGTTCAAATTCTTCTAAAATCATTTTTTAACTCCCAGACCCTGCTCCAAGAGATAAACCAGCAAGGTCAATCCAGAAACTGCCACCCACAGCCAATCTTCGCGAAGGGCTGAACGTAGCCCTGTCACAAGGATAAACGCTAGAATGCTCATTTTTGTAGTGGATTTCATTGGTGCCCCTTCTATTTCACAAGAATTTGACAAAGAAATGCTCCGAATAGCCGTCTCGCTCATGGCGATAATGCCCAACTTCCTCATAGCCGATGGCTTTGTAAAAGTCATAGCCCTGCCAGTCAAAGGTGTCCAGACGAATGGTGTTGGCCCCAAGGTTTTTTGCCCTATTTTCCAACTCTTTCATGAGTTCTTTTCCAAACCCCATTCTACGGTACCCTTCTTTGACAAAAACAATCGAGACATAAAGGATGTTGAAGGCTGGCATGGTCGCATCTAGTCCAGCCAATAACTCCCCAGCTTCATCCTTGATTCCAAGAGAGAGATTCCCTTTTCTTGGATAACGAATAAACTGATTGTCATATTGATCCAAGGCTTCTTCAAGCTGCGAGACTTCTGCTGCTGTTAACGCTTCTACTCTCATCATTCCTCCTACAAACCAGAAGAATGGTGGCTGTTGTCGCGCAATTCTTCCAACTTAGAAGTATAGTAACGGCTATCACGTTCTTGCTCTATTTGGTCAATAACCTGTTCATCCTTTTGCCCATGCACTCGGACAACCTTAGCCGGAATCCCAACAACTGTTACATTAGCAGGCACATCAGCTAAAACCACCGAAGCCGCACCAACCTTAGCGTTTTCGCCGATTTCGATGGGGCCAATCAGTTGAGCATGGGCAGAAATCAAAGCGCCTTTGCGAACGGTCGGATGGCGTTTCCCCACATCCTTTCCCGTCCCACCGAGCGTCACCCCGTGATAGAGCATAACCCCTTCCTCAATGATAGCCGTCTCTCCGATAACCAAGCCTGAGCCGTGGTCGATAAAGACCCCAGCAGCAATCTCAGCTCCTGGATGAATTTCAATCTGGGTCCAAAAACGCCAAAACTGACTGTGCATACGGGCCAAAAGTTTAAAATGATGCTCCCAGAGCCAATGGGACAGGCGGTGGGCAGCTAGCGCCTTGACACCAGGGTAGGTCAAGAGTACCTCAGCCGTTGTCCGAGCAGCCGGATCCAGCTCTTTAATGATTGCAATGGTTTTCTTCCACCAGCCCATAGTCCCCTCCTTGCTGCTTTCTTTTCTGATTTTTTATTCCTCATTTAGGGTAAATCCCTAAGTCAATCCATAAAACTGGACAGGCTATTCAGAGTCCTCAGACAAATCCAGCCTGCCCAGTCTTTCTCAAAGCACCTTAGGGATAATCACCCATCCAACTCATCCAGCCAAAGTAACTAGACAACATTAAGACTGTTTATCGCTGAAAACTAGTCTTTTTTGACCTCGTGGAACTTAAGACCGCCAAAGCTATTATCATCATGACGTGGTTTGCGGTTGTGGTGCGGTTTGTCGTGTGATTTGTGCTCACGTGGACGGCGTTCAGATTTAGTCTGCTCTTCTACCCCTTCTGGCTTAGGAAGGAGGGCCTTCATAGAGGCGTCCACTCGGCCACGGTCATCAATCTTGATGATCTTGACATCGACTTCGTCACCAATCTCGACCAAATCTTCCACACGATTGGTCCGTGCCCAGGCCATTTCTGAAATATGCACCATGGCATCCGTCTTTTCAAAGAGGTTGACAAAGGCACCGAACTTCTCGATACGAACGACCTTGGCCTTGTAGACCTCGCCGACCTTAGCTTCACGTACAAGGCTTGCAATAATGTCTTTAGCACGGTTAATGGCGTCTTGGTCAGAAGAGTAAATGGCCACATTGCCTTCTTCGTCGATATCGATCTTAACGCCAGTCTCTGCGATAATCTTATCGATGGTCTCGCCACCTTTACCGATAACCACCTTAATCTTGTCCACATCAATCTTGATGGTGTCAATCTTCGGTGCAGTTGGTGCCAATTCTGGACGCACTTCTGGAATGGTTGCTTCGATTACATCCAAGATTTCAAAGCGGGCTTTCTTGGCTTGGGCCAAAGCTTCTTCCAAGATTTGTGGGGTAATCCCGTCAATCTTGATATCCATTTGAAGGGCCGTAATCCCGTCACGGGTACCAGCTACCTTGAAGTCCATGTCGCCGAAGTGGTCTTCCAAACCTTGGATATCGGTCAAGACAGTGTAGTTGGTTCCATCGGAAATAAGTCCCATGGCAATCCCTGCAACAGGGGCCTTGATTGGCACACCACCTGCCATGAGGGCAAGAGTACCTGCTGTGATGGAAGCCTGTGAAGACGAACCGTTTGATTCCAAGACTTCTGCTACCAAACGAATGGCATAAGGGAAGTCTTCTAAGCTTGGCAAGACCTGCTCTAGGGCACGTTCCCCAAGAGCACCGTGTCCAATTTCCCGACGGCCTGGTGCACCGTAACGACCAGTTGAGCCGACAGAATATTGTGGGAAATTGTAGTGGTGCAAGAAGCGTTTCTTGTATTCCGGCTCTAAACCGTCGATGATTTGGGTTTCCCCCATCGGAGCAAGAGTCAAAACAGACAAGGCCTGGGTCTGACCGCGGGTAAAGAGACCAGAACCATGGACATTTGGCAAATAGTCCACTTCGGCATCCAAGGGACGAATTTCATCCACACGGCGGCCGTCAGGACGGATTTTATCTTCCGTGATCAATCGACGCACTTCTGCGTGCTCCATCAACTCCAAGATTTCGTGAACATCGCGCATAATACGGTCATGCTCCTCATGGTCTGCATAACGCTCTTCATAGGCTTCGATGACGCGTTCACGCACGGCATTGGTCGCATCTTCACGGGCCAATTTTTCCTCGACCTGAACAGCCTTTTTCAGGTCTTCATTGTAGGCTGCGACGATTTCTGCCTGCAAGTCTGGATCCACTTGGAGTAATTCAACGTCTGCTTTTTCCTTGCCGACTGCTGCGACGATTTCATTTTGGAAGTCAAGGAGTTTCTGGATTTCTGCGTGTCCCAATAGCAGAGCTTCCAACATAATCTCTTCTGAGAGTTCTTTGGCGCCAGACTCCACCATGTTGATGGCATCCTTGTTACCAGCTACGGTCAATTCAAGCAGAGAGGTTTCCTGTTGCGCCTTGTCTGGATTGATGATGAATTCTCCATTGGCATAACCAACCTGTACACCAGCGATTGGACCATTAAAGGGAATATCAGAAATCGCAAGCGCAAGGGAAGACCCAAACATAGCTGCCATAGGTGCAGAAGCGTCTGGATCGTAAGAAAGAACGGTGTTAATAACCTGCACCTCGTTGCGGAAACCTTCTGCAAACATGGGGCGAATCGGACGGTCAATGAGTCGCGCAGTCAAGGTCACATCCGTTGACGGACGGCCTTCGCGTTTCATCCAGCCACCAGGAAATTTCCCTGCTGCGTACATTTTTTCTTCATAGTTAACTTGTAGTGGGAAAAAATCTCCTGTCGCCATTTTCTTGGACATCACAGCTGCTGTGAGTACTGTTGAATCTCCGTAGCGCACTACGACTGCACCGTTGGCTTGCTTGGCAACTTGTCCAGTTTCGACCACCAATTTGCGGCCTGCAAAAATTGTTTCAAATACCTGTTTCGACATTGAACACTCCTCAATTATCTTTTTTAGTGCTACGTGTTTTCCACAAAGTTCAACCTAGTGAAAGAGCATACTGGGCTCAACTTTGCACAAAACCACGTATCCTCCCTATTTTACCATATTTCTAGAAAAATAGGGGCATAAGCACGCCGTACGCATGAAAATTTTCTCTTCATCCTTTTGTGCCCTGACATCACTTTTGAAAAGGTACCTTTTCAAATCAATCATCTTCTTAACCTCTTTTTCCAAATAATTGGACTAAATAATCTTCCAAATGGACAGAAATATAGCGTTGTTTGCAGCGATAACTGAGATCTTTTTTAGGAAATACCATCACCTTTAGAAAATATAAGCACATTTTTCGGATAAGATTTAGATTAAATGCTGCTCTTTTAT
>NZ_JBEPLO010000032.1:0-24304 GCF_040545225.1 Streptococcus rupicaprae
CGAGTCAAAAGCGGTTAGGCTTGAACAAAGTGAAAGAGAGCAGCATAGGCGCTGGCTGGTGATATGGGCTTATAGCCCCTGTTCAAACCACCCGTTAGACGGGTGGTTATGATTTCTGCAAATAACTGCCTATTCTCTATAGTTAATTTCTTTACTACTTCCTTTTTATAGAGCTCATCCCTAATTCATCTTTTGTCATAACTGGCATAATGATCTCAGTTACAAATTCATCTTCATTTTCAGTTACCCAATAATCAATAACGTGACGTTCAAAGCATTCTTCCTTTAGTTCATATTGATTCTCTTGTGCAAACTTTTCCATTCTTTGGTAAGTTTCTGTTGTATGGTCTAGGGAACCAATATGGTAGCAACTTAAGGCCATGAAACCACCAAATTTCCCGTAATCTGACGATTCTGGCAAAACATGCTGCAAGATCGTAGCTGTCTTTATTTCCCCTGCCATCTTTTTCTTGTAAGAGTCATATTTTAAAATAACAGGACCTGACACCTCTAACTTCTTATCCTCAAGAAATTTAGTCCATTCTAAGTTGATAATGGATTCCTTGTGGCAATACTTATAAGGTTGTTTGATGTGGTAGTAAGAAGTCTTCTCCTGATAGTATTTTACATTGATATTAGATATAGAATGATTGGTTAGATAATTTTGAAGACAGATTTCTCCCTCGATAATGAGCTGTAGCCAATCATCAATAGAGGTAATAGAAACCAGTAACTGTTCACGCTCCGCCTCTAATTCATCCCTTCTTTGTTGTAAATATTGGTAATGATTAGAACATCCATTGAAAAGAATTAATTCCTTAATGCGTTTCAAACTGAGTCCTATTTGTTGGTAGTACTTAATCATAGGAATCAAAAGTAAGGTTGACTTATCATAATAGCGATAATTGGTTTCCTCGGAAATATGCTTCGGCGATATAAGGCCAAGACTCTCATAATAGCGTAATGTCTTTGTAGAAACTCCACTCATATTTGCCGCTTTCCCAATAGCAAATAGATCTTCTTCTACCATATGTCCCTCTTTCTATTGTATTTTTTACTGTCCACTAACCATCTAATTATACAACAATGCTGAAAACATTTCCATGACTAGTAAAACACTTTCGTGATCACTTACTCATAGTTTCTTAACCTTAGTAACCCTTACCTGAGACCTTAAAATTCCAACTGGTCTAAAATTTTTTGAAATGAATCGCTAGAATAGTCTTTAATTGGTTTTATTGGCTTGCTATGTTTCTTATCAACAAACTGTTTGATCTTATCCAAATCACCCGATAGATTGGCATAATTTCTGAACCGTCTCTTAGCTTGGTTGACGGTTTGTTCTAACAGTTTTTCTGCCTCGCTCGGATTGACTTGTTGCAAGGTCGAAAAGCGTTCTTGTTTCAACATAAAATCAATCATTTTATCAAAATCGGGACGCTTAAAATCTAAGGTCATCGGATTCTTCCCTTGTTCATTCAAGCGAGGATTGTAGCGATATAAAGACCAATAGCCTGATTCAACAGCCTCTTTGGCTTCAGTCAAGGTTTCTCTCATCCCCCCTTGTAAACCGTGGGTAATACAAGGGACATAGGCAATCACTATAGATGGACCTGGATAGTTTTCTGCTTCTTCAAATGCTTTTATCACCTGAATAGGATTGGCTCCGCTAGCAACTTGAGCAACGTAGACATTCCCATATGTCATAGCCATCATTCCAAGATCTTTTTTAGAACTAGCATTTCCAGCAGCAGAAAATTTTGCAATGGCAGAGGTTGGTGTCCCTTTAGAAAGGTGGCCTCCTGTATTAGAATAAACTTCGTTATCTAAAACCAATATATTGACATCTGCACCACTTGCAATGACATGGTCCAAACCACCATAACCAATATCGTAAGCCCATCCATCACCACCAATAATCCACTGGCATGGCTTTACAAATAGATCTCGCTGATCATAGAGGGTTTGAAAAATAGGATGCCGATCCTTAACTTCAAATAACAGGGCACTAAGTTTGGTTGAGCGCGCTCTTGAACCCTTGCCCTCATTTATATGAAGCATCCAATCCTTCAGTAACTGTTGCAAATCAAAATGAGCAATAGACAAGGCTTCCTCCACGAGGGGAAGTAAGGCCTCTCTACGCGCTTCATTAGCAACCACCATACCGTAGCCAAATTCTGCAGAATCTTCCAATAATGAATTGCTCCACGCTGGTCCTTGACCATGACAATTCTTACTATAAGGGGTTGTTGGAGCCATGGCTCCCCAAATAGATGAACAGCCGGTTGCATTAGCAATGATCATACGGTCTCCGAAGAGCTGGGTTAACAGTTTGACATAGGGAGTCTCACCACAACCTGCACAAGCACCAGAAAATTCCAAAAGGGGCTGTTCAAATTGAGTGTGAGCTAAGGTGCCAGGTTTTGATGGATTTTCTTTCACCCGAAGTGTTTGAGAAAAAGCCCAATTAACAACTTCTTGGCTAATAGTCTCCTGATCTTCCTGGTTGATCGGAGTCATTTTTAACGCTTGACCCGCTTTAGGACAGGCACTGACGCATAACCCACATCCGGTACAATTTTCTACCGAGACTTGGATGCGGTAGAATAAACCGTCTTTTCCCTTGAAATCCATGACGCGATACCCTTCAGGAGCTACCTGAAGTTCATCAGATTCGGCTAAAAAGGGGCGAATGGCCGCATGCGGGCAGACAAAGGAACACCGGTTGCATTGAACACAATGATCAGCGTTCCATTTAGGGACCTCCCAGGTAATATTACGCTTTTCTTGAGGAGCTAACCCCAAAGGGATATCACCAGCTATCATACCATTGTTAACTAATGTAGCTACGGAGAGATTATCTCCTTCCAAGCGATTCATTGGAAGTTGAATCTGACAGGAGAATTGGCTCAAATTCTTTTCAATTACTCTCTCTGAGATTCGAATTTCCTTCCACTCTTCAGGCACTATAATCTCTTGGAGTGAATCCTTTGCGCGACGAATCGCCTCTAGGTACTTCACCATTTTTTCTGGAAATTTTTGACTATAAATCGTTTGTATTTCAGTTTCAATCAGATGCTGACTTTCTGGTAAAATCTTCAAAATTTCAAAGAATGCTGTTTCTAGACAAATACTAGTCCGTGGAAAGATATCCAACTCTTGAGCAAGCTGAGAGGCATCTATAATATAAAATTGGATGTGGTTTTCAGCCAGATATTTTTTCAGTTCTTTAGGTAATTTTCGGCAAACGCCTTCAGCTTTATCCGGAGTATTAAGTAGAAAAACACCACCTTTTTTCAATCCTTTGGTTAACTCATATTTCCTTAAATACGCTGGTGTAGAGACTACTACAAAATCTACCTCTTGGACAGCATAACTTGACTTTATCGGTTTATTGCCAAAGCGAAGCTGAGAAATGGTTAATCCTCTTTGTTTGCGAGAGTCATGATAAAAATACCCTTGAACCTGATTATCAGTATGTTTCCCAATCAGATTAATAATAGATTTGCTGGCACTAATCATTCCGTCACCACCAAGACCCCATAATTTTACTTGATAGGTAGCTTGTGGAGTTAAATCAAGTGTTGGTCCTAATTTTAAAGAAAGATTTGTCCGGTCATCTTCTATTCCAATTGTAAAATGCTTTCTAGGATTCGGTTTTAACAATTCATCAAAGACTGCCACAAGTTGTTCAGGGCTAGTATCTTTTGAACCAATACCATAGCGTCCTCCAATGATTTTAGGCTTCAACTGGCTATCATAAAACACGGCTTGCACATCCAACAAGAGAGGTTCGCCAATGGAGCCTGGCTCCTTAGTTCGATCCAAAACTGCAAGAGCTTTCACTGTTTTAGGAATAACCTCAAGCATTCTCTCCATTGGGAAAGGACGGTAGAGATGAATCTGTAGAAAACCAACTTTTCTGCCATTTTCATTGAGATAGTCAACCGTCTGTTCAACAGTCTGGGACACAGACCCCATAGCTACAATCACTTCTTCAGCTTCTGGGTGACCATAATAATTGACCAAATCATAGCTGGTTCCCTGAATCTGATTAATCTTCTCCATATATTTCCGAACAACATAAGGAGTTACTTGATAGTTCCGATTGACCGTTTCCCTTTGCTGGAAGAAAATATCGGGTCCTTGATTGGTCCCTGAAACGGTTGGATGATTTGGGCTCATAGCACGTGATCGAAAGGTATCTAAAGCTTCATGATTAATGAGATTTTGCAAGTCCTGATCATCCAAGACCATTATTTTTTGAAGTTCATGGCTAGTACGAAAACCATCAAAAAAACTTAAAAACGGTAGACTGGTCTCTAAACTAGCCAAATGTGCCACCGCAGACAAATCCATAACTTCCTGAACGGAACTTTCTGCTAAAATCGCAAAACCTGATTGACGAACAGCCATGACATCACTATGATCACCATAGATACTTAGAGCATTTGTTGATACAGAACGGGCCGCCACGTGAAAGACTGCTGGTAACAATTCTCCAGCAATCTTGTACATATTGGGAAGCATGAGTAACAAACCTTGAGACGAAGTAAAAGTAGTTGCTAAAACCCCTGTTTTCAAGGAACCGTGGATGAAGCCAGCGACTCCTGCCTCTGATTGCATCTCGATAACTCTTAACGAATGACCAAAGAGGTTTTTTCGTCCCTGGGTTTGCCACACATCGACAGTCTCTCCCATTGTAGAACTTGGGGTAATAGGATAAAGACCTACAACTTCGCTAAAAGCGTAAGCCGTATGAGCTGCTGCAGTATTTCCATCCATGATTGTTTGATATGGCATTACTTTCCCTTATCCCTTTCTACTAGATTCCTATCGTTCTTAGTTTAAAGCACCCACCCTCTCATCCGGATGGGTGCTTCTGCAGTTTTGAACTTGTATTCCATTTACTTAGGTAAAATGGTTTCCACTTCGGTATGCGGGCGTGGAATAACGTGGACAGATACCAACTCGCCAACGCGTTGCGCTGCAGCTGCACCAGCATCAGTAGCAGCCTTAACAGCACCGACATCTCCGCGAACCATCACAGTGACAAGACCTCCGCCAATATGTTCTTTTCCAATCAAGGTCACATTGGCTGCCTTGACCATGGCATCGGCCGCCTCAATTGAGCCAATCAATCCTTTTGTTTCAATCATCCCTAATGCTTCTGATTGCATAATAGTCACCTTCCTCTAATTTTTATTTTGCTAAGATTGTTTCTACTTCTGAATGTGGGCGTGGAATAACATGGACAGAGACTAACTCACCTACGCGTTGCGCTGCAGCTGCACCGGCATCGGTAGCAGCCTTAACAGCTCCGACATCTCCGCGAACCATCACAGTGACAAGACCACCGCCAACATGTTCTTTTCCAATCAAGGTCACATTGGCTGCCTTGACCATGGCATCGGCCGCCTCAATGGAGCCAATCAATCCTTTTGTTTCAATCATTCCTAGTGCTTCTGATTGCATAATAGTTACCTTCCTATTCTCTTATTTTGCCAAAATTGTTTCAACTTCTGTGTGCGGACGCGGAATAACATGGACAGAGACTAACTCGCCAACGCGTTGCGCTGCAGCTGCACCAGCATCAGTAGCAGCCTTAACAGCACCGACATCTCCGCGAACCATCACAGTGACAAGGCCACCGCCGACGCGCTCTTTTCCAATCAAGGTCACATTGGCTGCCTTGACCATGGCATCTGCTGCCTCAATGGAGCCAATCAATCCTTTTGTTTCAATCATTCCTAATGCTTCTGATTGCATGACCATTACCTACCTTACTTTATTAATTTTAGTTTATGTTTCGCTGATACACCTAAAGCATTCGCCTCTTCTGTATCTAAATGACATTCCAAACGGAAACTTTCATGAACCCGAATTGTTACATCTTGAAGAATCCCTCTCCGAGTACCTGGACATTCCAAGGAAACTTCTTGACCATCAACCACACCATACGCTTTCGCATCACCTGGAGACATATGGATATGACGTTTGGCCACAATGCACCCTCTACTTAATTGAACCGATCCTTTAGGACCAATTAAAGTACAACCAGGTGTTCCAGAGACATCCCCAGATAGACGGAGAGGTGCTTGGACGCCTATTTTATAGCAATCCGAAGCAAGGAGTTCAACTTGACTATCACTACGAACAGGCCCTAAAATACGGACTTTTTCAAGAACACCTCTAGGACCAGCAACCAGAAGACATTCCTGCATGGCATACTGTCCCGGTTGAGACAATTCTTTTAATCGTTGAAACTCATACCCTTGTCCAAATAATTGATCAGCGTCTTGTTGCGACAGATGAATATGACGATTAGAAACACCCAATGGGATAGAAAATCCTTCTATGTTAGAGGGATGCTCTAACTTCGCCTCAACTTTCTGAGGAGAGGTAACTCTTGGCTGAACGTCTTTAGAATATCCGCCCAAATGGTCAATCACTTGGTAAAACAATTCTTCCAATTCTTCCATGCCGTCTCCTTTCTATTTCTGTCGAAGTGTCGATAAAATGTCACGCACAATTGCTTCGTTATCAACTCCTGCTAGTGATTCTTTCGCCTCTTTATGATTTTCTTCGATTTGTTCCTGTTCAAATCTCGCCTGAATAGACTGAGGCGTCTGTTTCAAAAATTGATTTGAACCAACTACTTCTTTTTGAAGTTGCTGATGGTGTCTACTTGCTGATGATGTCGCATCGGTCTTGACAGGTGTCAGCATTGCTAGTTTTGGCAAGGACTGAAACACCTCGTCTTCCATTAACTTAGTGACATCTTTAATACCATATGCAACTGTCTTAACATTTACGAGATGCTTGGGAGAAAGGTTTTCAGACATAGAGCTGCCTCCTCCTGTTCCACAACCAAGTGTGAAAGAAACTGGTAAACCAGTTGAAATCCCTGTTCCTCCCTGGCTTCCGCCTGTATTGATCAAGATACGAGAAGCTGGTTTGGCAGAGAAGCGTAAGATCATATCAGGATCTTCTGTATGCATGCTCATGGTATGACCAATCCCATTTTGCAAGAGGCGAATACTTAAAGCACAAGCTTCTTCCCAGTTTTTCACCACATAAAAACCAAGTACAGTGGTTAATTTTTCAAACGACAAAGGATTTCCTTGGCCTACGCCTGCTTGAGGTCCAACCAAAATTTTTGTATCTTTGGGCACACAGATTCCTGCTACTTCGGCAATTTCAAGCGCTGGTCGGCCTACAAATTTAGGATTCATGGCTGGGTTGCAACCATGAGAGTTGCCTCGAAAGAGCAGGTCACAAACCTTGTCGGTTTCTTCCTTGCTCATCATGTAGCAACCTTGTTTCGTTAATTCCCGAATCACTGCATCCTTGTTAACTTCTTCGCAAATGATCGATTGCTCTGAAGCGCAGATAGTTCCGTTATCAAAAGTTTTTGAAGCTACAATCGTCCGAATAGCTTTTTCGACATTAGCCGTCCGTTCGATATAGGCTGGTGAATTTCCTGCACCAACACCGATGGCTGGCTTGCCACAGCTATAAGCTGCCTTCACCATTCCTGGACCACCGGTTGCGATAATCATGGAAACATCTTTGGCATTCATCAGTTCATTGGTTGCAGCCAAGGTCGGGCTAGAAACAGAACCAACAATATGCTCAGGAGCTCCTGCTTCAACAGCTGCCTTTCTCACCAACTCTGCTGCCGCATTGCTACAACGTTTGGCTGACGGATGAGGAGCAAAAACAATGGCATTGCGTGATTTTATAGCAATCATGGCTTTAAAAATCACTGTTGATGTTGGGTTTGTCGAAGGCGTGATCCCTAGCAACAACCCCATTGGTTCTGCGACACTAAATACCTTGTTTCCTTCATCAAACTCAAGAATACCTGATGTCTGCAAGTCCTTGATTTCATCGTAAAGCAAATGCGAGGCAGCGTAATTTTTATAGGCCTTGTCTGCTAATTTACCAAATCCAGTCTCTTCTACCGCCATGTCAGCAAGGTAATAGGCGTTATCGCCGACTGCTTTGACAATATTTTTCAAAATGGCATCAATTTGTTCATCTGAGAAAGTGGCAATGATATTGGCTGCCTGTTTCCCATTTCTTACGAGATCTCGTGCTTCTTGGATGGAGCAGAGATCTACATCAATCGTCTTCATCATCCGACCTCCAACTTTTTCCTATTTTTTATTCTGTGCCCTGTCCCTTGAAATCTTCCAATAAAAGAGCAATCATCTCTCGACGAATCATCCCTTGCAAGACAGCTTCTTCGATTTCTATGCGGTCATTTTCCCTGAGCAGGGCTCTTAAATCGGCTGCTTTTGTTTTGTCCAGTTTTCGCTTGTAGTCTTCAAATGCCAGAACTGGCTTTTGGACTTCTACTTCTTCAACGTCTGGTTTAAGAATTTCCTCTGACGCAGGTTCTTCTGGATTCTCGGATGCTGAACCGATAACTTCTTCTTGTTCTATGACTCCTTCGGTTTCAAGGTCACTAGAACTGTCTGTTGTTTCAGTTTGAAGTAAAGCAGCTTCTTCCGTTTTTGCAGTTAAAGTGACGAAACGATGCAAACTAAGCAACTGTTCATCTGGTCGTGGAATAACATGTGCTCCCTGTAAATAGGACTCTCCCAAACGACGAACAGCCTCAGCTCCCGCATCTACGGCTGTCTTAACAGCTCCGACATCACCCGTGACGCTGACGTAGTACAAGCCACCTTTGACCTTCTCAGTTCCTAAAAGAGAAACATCTGCACACTTTAGCATGACATCTGCCGCCTCGACCGAACCGATAAAACCATAGGTCTCAATCATTCCTAAAGCCTTCATATATAAGTCCTCTCATTACATCAAGTCAGACCAGTTTGAAGGGTAGGTAGTGTAGAAAATTTTCGCATTGTCTGGTGAGCCCCAGACAACATCTGATCCAGCCGGCACAAAGATGACATCTCCTGCTCGTCCGACATAGGTCTGGCCATCAATCTCAACAGAAACGGTGCCTGAAATGACATAGTCAATCTCTTCGTACGGTAATTTCCAAGCAAAGTTTGATTGATCAATGGTCAAAAATCCAGCACTCATTTTTGATTCATCCTTGCTGACCAATTCTTGGAAACCGACTTTAGCACCAGGCGTTCCTGTGTCAAAATCATCCATCCGAACCGTTCCACCCTTTACAACTTTCAACCCATTGGCATGGGAAACGCAACGATAGGCTGGTGTTTCTTTGACAGGTTCCGAGTCATTGGTATATAGTACCTTCTTCAGGAGTGTGACTAACTCATCAGAAGTCAGATGATCCAATCCCTTCCCCGAGGTCTGAGAGGTAGAACCCCTTTCTGCCCCTTCTTTTAAGCAAATGCCGTATTTTTTAGCTTCATCACGCGCAGCTGGTGTCACAATGGTACCCGGTTCGATACAACAGAGCGTTTTACCAGCTTCATGGCATTCCAATACATCTTTTGCCGTAATCAATTTTGCCATATTTTCTCCTTTCTAAACAATGGATTTGTAAGAATCCATTGTATTCTTGTTGTTCTACGAGAATCGTTCTATTTTTCCATTTTGCTTTTTGACATCGTCATAATTTTCATCAATAATCCCAATGACCGCAGCATCAACTGGCATATCATCATCATTTAACATCCTTCGAGCAGCAGAACCCGTCACAATAATCACCCGATCACCGATACCTGCTCCCAGTGTGTCAACAACAACCATCAATTCTCCTGCCCTGTTGCCTCCCTTAACATCGGCCAGTAAAAATTTGACGCCGTTCAAATTGTCAGATTTTCTGGTTGCCCAGATGGTATCGACTAATTCCGCAACTAGCATAAGAACCTCTTTTCTAATAGATAATATCCTGACTGCAATTCATAGCAATCCCTATCGGTGTCACAAACATAGGATTTTGTGGTTTGATGGTTTTAATCTTGGTTTCTTTTTCAATAATAGTTTCAATTCCTGTCAGACAGCTTGTGCCACCAACCAGGTAAATCACGTCCACAGCCATACCTTCAATACTTTTTTTGATAATTGAGGCTACCTTTTCAACCACCGGCTTTAGGACTGCCAGTAATTCCTTGTGGTGTTTTGGATCTCTTTTATAAGCATCCGCTTCCTCAAAAGAAAGTTTGTAGGCTCCCGCTATTACTAAGGAAAAATGTGTTCCACCAGTCGCTTCATCTACTGACTTAACGACCTTCCCGTCTTTTAAAATTGAAATCCCTGTCGTTCCACCACCAATATCCACAATGGCACCATTCTTTAGACCAACAATAGTATTGGCTGCTGTTGGTTCGTCAAGCAGGGCCGTCAATTCAAATCCAGCTCCTTGGACGACATTCTTAATGGCGCCACCATCTAAGGCATCTGTGCCAGGTGGGATGGCCGCTGCTGCATAGAGCAACTCTGCGTCTAACTGCCGCTCGAGAGACTCTTTTAACTCTCTCACGATTTGAATGGCACCGATATAGTCTACAATCATCCCGTCTTTAATGACAGAGGCCGAACGATGAGCACCCGCTACGATTTTTTTATTTTCATCCAGGACAACCAGTACGATATAGGCAGTGCCCAAATCCACCCCAGTCAGGTAAACCTGACTCTTTCCTTTAATTGGTCTTTTCTCGACACGTTCAAAATCTGCAACGTATTGATCACAGGATTTAAGGACTGTTTGTGGCATCTTGACTCACTTCCTCTCTTGTCTGTAAATAATAGGCAATCAACTGACCAATACGGTCAAGTAAAATGACCAACTCTTTTTCATTTCCAAGATGAAGATCTTGGACCACCCTCTCTAAATGGAAATAGAGGGGATACAGCTTCGTTAGCACACGACCATTCTCCGTTTGGAGAAACAAACCAACATTGGATAAATTCCCGACTATAAAATTCCGATTAACCTGCTCTATAGAATGGACTCCTTTGATAAGCGGTGGTAAAAGACACTCTCCACCACTTGTTAAACTAGCGAGATAACGTTCTAAGGCAGTTAACTCTTGGGCTAGTACCAAGTCACCAGAAACCAAATCAAAGGCAACTTGTAAGAGTTCACAGCGAATATCCAACCATCTGGTATCCTCCCTCCAAGTTCTCTCTTGGGTTCTTGATTGAGGTTTGGGTAGGCTGGTTGACGTGGTTTTCTGACAAAGGGCTTTTTCATCTAGGATCTTAACCTTACGATCGAGTAAGAAGGTTCTCGCTCCAGGTGTCAGACGCTGGTCTTTCTTAATGGTAAAGGTCTCAAATGGAAGGTTTCGATACTCAGTTCGCAAATCATCTTCGGTTAAAAATTTCATACAATACTTCTTTCTTTAACAGCTTCAGATGATTCCTTTCACGTTTTCCATTTCTTATAAGGCTCGATAGATAGCCTCTAGGGCCTCGATGGTGACAGAACGTGGGTTTCCAGATGTACAGGCATCGTCAAACGCACGTTTTGCCATTTCAGGAATCATAGCAGTAAATCTTTCGCGATCAATTCCGATTTCCTCAATCGTCATTGGCATCTGCATGTTTTTTGCCAGACATTTGACGGCGTAAATCAATGCTCTGGTAGCTTGTTTTGGATCTGTACCATAAATTCCTAACAGATTGGCTAATTGAGCGTAGCGTCTAGCAGTAGCCGTTGTCTCCTTTCCATCTAAAGAGGCATTAAAGGCAATCACATGGGGAAGGAGCATGGTGTTGATTCGACCATGCGACAGATGGAAAAAGGCGCCAATCGCATGAGATAAACTATGGCAAATGCCTAAGCCTGCGTTGTTAAAGGCTACGCCTGCAAGAGCTGAGGCATTATGCATTTTTTCACGCGCGAATTGATTCTCGCCATTTTTAAAAGTCTCAAGCAGGTAACGATGGGTTAAGGATACCGCTTTTTCTGCGCAGGCATCTGAAAAATCTGTCGCACCATTTGCCACATAAGCTTCCAAACCATGAGTCAAGACATCCATTCCAGCATCTGCTGTAATAGCTGGTGGAACAGTCATTGTAAAGTAAGTGTCCAATACTGCCATATCTGGCACCATCTCATCATCTATAATGACAAATTTTTCATTTTTAGATGGATCTGAAATCACGGCAAAGGCTGTAATTTCACTCCCACTACCACTGGTTGTTGGAATTGCCACCATTTTAGGTTTGGCTACTTTTTCAGATTCTGTATAGACTTTAATGACTGCCTTGGTAGAATCAATCGCTGATCCACCTCCCAAGGCAACAACCAAGTCTGGTTTAAATCGTTTGATTTCTGAGATACTCTCAGCAATCACTTCAATTGTAGGATTGGGGACAACTTTTGAAAAGACTTTTGTCTCAGCACCAGCTTTCTCAAGTTCCTTCGTTACAACGTCTACCATCTTGCTTTGGGCCATAAATGGGTCACAGATGATATAGGCTTTTTCGACAGATAACTGAGAAAGAACACTTGTGGAATGATGTCCCGTAATAAACTTAGGTCCTACGCTAAATTCTTGTGTTTTCATATCATTCCTTCTTCAATAGACTGACGGATGTTTTGGAGTTCTTGGATCTGTTGGTCATTGGATGGATCTAGCAGTAAAATCCTGCCGACCCTGGCCTTCTCTAATTCGCTTTTGCACCGCAATAGTCCTTCTAGGTCCTCTTTGTCCTTAATCAAGACTAGACCAATACTTGGGATCCGAAAGGCTTTGGCCACATTGGGCGAATAAATAGGGAAGCTACGGTCCGTAGATAACACCATAAAGACAGCGTTTGCATTTTGCTGTGTCGCAATAATATGCTTCATCATTCCGGCCCCTCTCAAATAAGAACTTGGAATGGAGATGCAATTCCTTAGATAAAGAATGGATTGGATACGAGGAATATCCCTAGTACCTTCTAACAAAGTCACAACCAGCTCTTTATCTCTATCATCTGGTCCAACCACCATCATTCGTTTTTTCATGACCGAGTCACTTTCACAACAGTAAAGTCCAATTGGTCTTCAAAATAGTTTAAAATCGATTGCAAGGCTGTTTGAACACTTTGCACATCCCCACTAAACATGACTGAACCTGTAAAACGATCCACAAAACAAATATCCACTTGGGCTGCTTTACCTGCAATGTCTGCTGCAATAATAGCCGTTTCATAGGGAGTTAAGGCTAGAATACCAATTGCTCCAGACTCCTCAACACCCAAACTCTGGTAAACGGATTGAATCGGTGCAGCAATCATGTGAGCCAAGGTAATTTGCTTACCTGGGACTGATTCCTGGATAATCCGCTCAATCCCTCCCATTTTTTCAATCACCATCTGCACTTCCTTTTCAAGACTAGTGTTTCACAACTGTTACTGGAAAATCATAGGCTAAAATATAGGATTCAATCCGGTCTAAATCATACTGACTAAGAGATGGATCTCCCTCAATCGGATATTCCATTCCTAATTGATGGTATTTATTCACCCCTAGCTTATGATAAGGAAGAAGATCGATGCCTTGGAAATTACTATAATCTTTGTAAGGAAGTAAGAAATCAATAATAGCTTGAATTTCCTCTTGACTATCGTTAATTCCCTTCAGCATAGGCATCCGTATTTTAACATTGTAGCCTGATTCAATAACATATTTTAGATTGGTTAGAATACGTTCGTTTCCAACACCCGTCCATTCATTATGTTTTTTAGAATCCATGTGCTTCATGTCAAAGAGAAAGAGGTCAACATAGGGTGCTACAGCTTGAAAAACTTTATTAGGAACATGGCCAGCTGTTTCGATTGCTGTATTAAGTCCATCTTGCTTACAAGCTTGTAGTAGAGCTAAGGCACCTTCTGGCTGGGCTAAACATTCACCACCCGACAGAGTGACCCCGCCTCCCGACATTTCATAGAAAGCGTCGTCTTCATGGATAATATCTAACAACTCTGAAATAGTTTTTGACTCACCTGCAACAGTCAGAGCACCCTCAGGACACCCCTCAATATCTTCTTTTTTGGGAAGTCGCTTATTGTACTTACGGATATCAATCGGATGCTCCTTGTCTGCATAGTCAAAAGGACTAGGATTTTCAGGATTCTTATAGGAGAAGCAAATTTGACCTAAGGGACAAGTCGTTGCACAAGAGTTATACGGTTTGCACAAAGTTTCTTTGTACATGACATTTGTTCCAAACTCCAGGCCTTCTGGATTGGCACACCACTTGCATCGCATTGGACAGCCCTTAAAAAACACAATTGTTCTGATACCAGGACCGTCATAAAGATTGTACTTTTGGACATTGAAGACATTGATTCTTGTCTCCTGTGTTTTCTTTTGCATTCCCATCACTGCTTCCTAATTATTTTCTTGATTTTTTAGCAATTAAACCTCAGTTTGCTCACTAAATTTTTGTCAATACGGTCCGTGAAATAATTTCATCTTGAACATCTTTACATAACTCAACGAAGAAGGCACTGTAGCCGGCGACACGGACAATTAAATCACGGTATTTCTCTGGATGTTTTTGAGCATCAATCAAAATGGAGTTGTCCAGATAGTTAAATTGCATCTCGCCATTTCCAAGGATACTTGCCGTACGAAGGAGGGTAATCAGACTCTCTTCACCTTGAGGAGTGTCCAGCAAGCCTGCCATGATTTTAAAGTTATGCACCATACCGATGTTCATATTCTCATTAGCCATCTTGGAGACAGACTTGATAATAGCTGTAGGACCTTTTGTATCCATTCCATGATCAGGTGATATCCCATCTGACAATGGTGTCCAAGCACGACGACCAGAAGCAGAAGCACCTGTAATTTGACCGAGCGGTGTATTATTTGAAATAGATAAGGTACCGTGACTTAGAATAGAATATAAGGTCTTATACTTACGGTGCTCTTCCTCGGTAAATTCGACAATATCTGCAGCAAATTGGTCTACATAATCATCATCATTACCATATTTAGGTGCTGCCAAACAGTCTGCTTTGATTTGGTCATAACCTTCAAAGTCAGCTACCAAGGCCTTGTTTAGTTCTTCCAAGGTATATTTCTTATCTTCAAAGACTAATTTCTTGATAGCAGCCATAGAGTCTGCATAATTGGCCAAGCCAGACCAAACAACACCTGGACCAAAGTTATACATGGCCCCACCAGACTTAACACCACGACCATTTTCCATAGTCCCTTCATACATCATAGACATGAGCGGAACTGGAGCCAATTCTCTTTGGACACGTTGAGAGATAACAGTCATGACAGATGTCCACTTCGTCACATAACGAATCGTTTCCTTAACTGCTGCTTCAAAGTCCTCAAAGGTCTTATACTGATCAAGCGGTCCCATATCTGGTGTTACTGGTTTTCCATACCAAAGCGGGACGCCACGGTTCAAAGTTGTTTCAATCAAAATCGGCCATTGGGTGTAAGAGGTAGATGTCCATTGATAGAGACGACCAGATTTTTGAGGTTCCACACATCCCATCAAACAGTAGTCACGCGCATCTTCCATTGAAACACCTTTTGCTAACATCATCTTGATGTGACTATCGTCGAAGTGACAAGCCGGGAAACCAACACCCGCACGGATAACATCTACAATCTTTTGTAGATATTTGCGTGGTGATTTATTATTGATACGAGTTGCCAAGGTTGGTTGATATACTTTCACATGTCGAATTGCATCCATCAATAGATAAGTCAAATCATTGGTCGCGTCGCTACCAGAACGTGTTACACCACCCACACACATGTTGACAAATGGTTGGTACCCAGCAAAGAACTTAGAAGAACCTTCTGATGTCAACCACATCATTTCTGACATCTTAATGAACATAGAGCCAGCGATTTCAAAGGCTTGGAAATCATTCATACGTCCTTCTTCAATATCTTTCTTATAGAACGGATACATGTATTGATCGACACGACCGATGGAAAGTCCTGTTTGGTTTTCTTCACAGAGGAGCAAGTGCTGGATCGTTACCAAGTACTGCATAGCTTCCCAGAAGGTTTCTGGCTTATTGGCTGGTACGTTGGCATTGACACGAGAAATCATTTCCAACTCAGCTTTACGTTTAGGATCTTTTTCCTGGTTTGCCAATTCGGCAGCATACTCAGACATCCGTTTAGCGTAGATAATCACCCCTTCTGCAGTCAATATTTGCCCTTTGTAGAAATAAATCTTTTCAAGGTCATCTGGATTAGCGTAATCTAGTTCTTCCAAGTGCGCTTTAGCTTCAGCGATGATATCCAACATCCCCTTCTTCATACCGACGACATCATAACCCGGGTTAGAATCACCACCGCCAGACTGAGCATGGTAAGAACAGTCTGAAACGAAGGATTCTCCAGATAACTCCCAGGCACCGGCTTCACGGTACTGTGATTCGCAGGCTTCATCGACCGACTTACCTGCCCAGTAAGGGAAAATTTCTTCTACTAAAATTTTCTTATTTTCTTCTGAAAGATCATATGGATCCTGTGGACGAGTGGACACTGTATCTAACTCATCACGGAGCCAACGCCAAGAAATGTCAGGTGAGAAGGCACCCCAGCGCGGACCACCGTTTGGTGCACCAACCAGCAATTCATGATCTTGGATAACAAGTGGCGCAATTTTACAAAATTCCTTAAAGGCCGTTCCACGAAGGACGACTTTTGGCATCCCTTCATTTTCTTTAGAGACGCGGGTTAAATTAATGGCACGAACCAGAGAAATAGTTGGGCGTGCATTTAAATATTGATCTTTCAGAGCTTGTAGACGTGGAGTGATTCCTTCTGGTATCTCTGTCCCTTCTGCTACAAGGACAGGGGCTGGTTTCACTTCTGGCTTAGTGATATCATCTGAAACACTTTGAAAGATTTTAATGAGTGACGCACGCTCTGATTCACTTAATTTTTTAGTAGCCTCTTCTAATTTGGCTGTAAATTCATTCATATCCATAACTATTTTTCCTCTCTTTAAACTATATCATTTGGATATTTGTATGAGACACGACAAATGATCCATCTTACTCAAAGCCTACTTGTCGAGTATAAGTCAGGTGCCTTGGCGTAATATTTTCTGAACGATACCCACGACCTGTTGTAATTCCGCCCAATATCAATGATGGTGCAAAACTTGACTTGACACCTGTTGCAGTACAAGCGGTTGGTGCATTAACCACTATCCGTCCAACTTCCTTGACCAAAGCAAATTCCCTGATAATTTTCCAGTCTGCCGAATGAATGGTTAAGGTGTGTCCCATCCTAAGTTCAGACAAAATACTCATGCATTTCACACAAGCTAATGTCCAATCCGGTTCCCTATAAAGAACGATAATCGGACAAAGTAATTTCTTATTAAAGAAATCTTCATTGTTCATGTAGTCTTGTACAGAAACCAAAACCTGAGTATTATCTGGAACAGAAAAACCTGACATTTTAGCCAACCATCTTGCTGATTTTCCATTGTAACTATTGAACATATTTCTCTCGGAAGCTTTCAAAAATGAAATCAATTGCTTTGTTTCATCTTCTGTCAAAATATGAGCTCCGTTAGCTTCCATAATTTGCTTAATACGACCTGCAATAATATTTTCTGTTACAAGGAATTGCTCCGAACCAGGGAGAATCCCATGATTAAAGCTTCGTGAGTGGAGGACATCCTTGACTGCTTTTTCTAAATCAGCGGTCCGTTCAATAAAGACCGGTCCAGAAGATTCCCCACCATAAATCAGGGGGGTATTGGTCCTGAAGTGATTAGTGATGTACTCTGGACAACCGATGTTGATTAACAAGGACAGTTTATCACTAAGTAGCAACTCCATAACACTTGAATCTGTTGCTATTTCTGCTAACGATAGGCTCCCTTCTGGGTATCCCATCTCATCTAACAGTTCCAATAATTTTCTAATTGCCTCTAGGGTTGCTGGTCTAGTTAATTGATTAGCCACTAAAACCATAGCGTTCCCAGATTTGATAGCCAGTAACAAAAGATTGACAAGTAAAGTATAGGTCGGATAGGCAGGTAATAAGACACCTACAACACCTAATGGTACTCCGATTTCTATAATCTTCTCCTCGCTGTTCCCTGCAATAATGCCAGTATAGGATTCTTGTTGAAGCGTTTCTTCAAAACGCTTTAAGAACTCTTGGCAAAGGAAAACTTCATCCTCCTTCTTACCATATCGATTTTTAGAGACAAAATCTTCAATATAGGTTGCCCCATCGGCTTTTAAGTGCTGAATTAATGCTTTACTGTATTGATCTAAATCAACCTGTGTCAGTTCTTGTAATTGAACAAAAGCCGTTTGAGCATTCAAGAGTAAGTTTCTAATTTCTTGGATAGAGGCTAAATCTTTGTCAATATACAACATATTCTGCACACTTTCTTATGATTAAGCTTCTACTTCAAGATTTTCGGGTAATAGACCAGATAATGAGTAACGATCAACGATCTTGCGAAGCTCCTCGTGCGGACCAGGAATCACAACGTGACTATACACCTCAGCTCCCATAGCCTCAACTGCTTTCACACCAGCTTCAACTGCCGTTTTACAAGCTTCTGTTTCTCCCTGAACAATCACCGAGATATACCCAGAAGCAACGTTTTCATATCCAATAACATCGACTTCAGAGGCTTTGACCATAGCATCTGCCGCTTCTAAAGCAAATACTAATCCAAAGGTTTCAATAGCCCCAATTGCTTGATATCTTTTCACGGTAGTCTCCTTTTTGTTCTAATTATCAATATCATGCACTGACACAATATCTCCAACACTTGGAATAGGCCTTGGCATAACATTATGAGCAGTCAATTTTCCAATGGCTGCAGCAGCTGCCGCACCAGCTTCAACAGATGCTCGAACAGCTGCGACATCACCTACAACCATGATGGTCACAAGAGTTGAACCAATATTTTCATAAGATACTAATTTGACATCACTGGCCTTTAGCATCTTGTCGCATGCTTCTAGGGCTGGAACTAATCCGACAGTTTCGACTAAGCCCAAGGCTTGTCCACCATAATATCTCATTTAATTTCCTCCGATTATCTTCTATATTCTGCTGAAATATATTTTTTGACGGCATCCAAGCCATCAGCATTGATTTTATATAAAATTCTTAACTGTTGGTTCTCATCTAAGTCATAACCAACCTGATCTAAATAACCGTTACATTCCAAAGACATTAAGTGCTCTAAAAAAAGAGGAGCTGTAAACTGTTTCTCGCTACCATACAAAGGCCTCAGCTCTTCCATTACTTGGAGCACATCCGCCTCTTCTACAGTACTCATATAGTTCAAAACAGCAGTTCTTGCTGGTAATAGTCGCATATGTTTAAACCTCTCTTTTTCTAAACAAATCCATTGGATTAGTCGTTACAATAATGGCACCCAATATGACAATAACAGAGCCGATCGCAATCGTTGGTGTTAGAGCCTGTCCTAAAAACAGAATACTAAAGAAAACACCCCAGAATGCATAAGTAATATTCAATGACATTCCGATGGCTGTACCAACCATGGCATTAGATTGGTACCATGTCGCATAAGAAATCGCAACTAAAGTACCTGACACCAGTAATAGCAACATAGGCAACGGAGCAGAAAGCATATCCTTAAAGAGACCTGTAGCACCAATAATTGGTACGATAATGACCATCTGAATCAAACCAGAAACAATTTGTCGAAGAGTAACAGCTACTTCCGAATCCAACATAGCTCCACCAAATGCTGAGATAGTTCCTTCAAGTCCCCAACAAACAGCTGCAAGGATGGCAAGGATGATTCCCATAGTAAAATTTGAGGCTCCTTCTGGCTTTACTAAATTTAAAATAACAGCACCTGCCACACACAAAATCATTCCCAAACCAACCCTAGGGGTAATCTTTTGTTTTAAGAAAATGGCTGCAAATAAAGCCCCGAAAGCAGCAGTCGTCGCAGATACAGGTATTGCAAATGCTCCTGCCAATGATAACCCAACCAAGTACGCTCCATTAGCGACAGGTCCACCCAAGATAAAACCTAGCAACATAATTTTTCCAGGTTTAGTGGCTAAACTTCTTCCAAGCTCCTTGGACTTACCCGTTCGGATAACATTTAGCAATAACGTACACCCTCCGAGGAAGTCATTTATACCTCCCATTACAAAGGGAGCCGCAAAGATACCTACGGCTGTCTTTATTGGATCCATTCCACTGATAATCATGATAACGAAGGAATAAATACCGTAAAATAAGCCCGAAATAATGCCACTTCTAATTCCAAGCGAATGAAATTTTCTAGTTGCAGCAGCCATTTGCTGTTGCGCCAAAGTATGACTGTTGCTAGTGATATTTTGCTCCATGGAAAATACTCCTTTTTCAATGATTAATCTTTTTCTGGTAAAATGGTCTCCACTTCTACATGAGGACGTGGAATAACATGAACTGAAATTAGCTCACCAACCCTTTGCGCAGCTGCAGCTCCCGCATCTGTTGAAGCCTTAACAGCGCCGACATCACCACGAACTAAAACAGTTACTAAGCCACCTCCGACTAGCTCTTTTCCAACCAAGACAACATTTGCTGCCTTAACCATCGCATCGGCCGCCTCAATTGCACCGATTAAACCTTTTGTTTCAATCATTCCTAATGCTTCAGAACTCATGATACAAACCTCCTTTATATATTTATTTTTTAGTTAAAAACAGTTTAATAATAAGAAGTTAAATCCATCCTTTAAGATATTTTACTTTTTTGATACCTCTTACACCTAAATTGTAAGCCTTTCCACTACGTTAAAGTCAACTATTTTCCAAAAAAAATTTTTTTGTGATTTTTGTTACAAATAGTCTTCTTTTATATTTGATTATTCTAATAATCAACATATTTGACCGAATTTTCTGAACAATAAATGTTTCAACTTCCTTATAAACTTTTCCCTAGGGGCAGAGTTTTCAATCGAATCCCCCCTGTTTCACAACCAAGTACTTTTACTTGCATCAAACCTGGACCAAGGATAAACAAACCGCCTTTGATGACTATGCTTTCTCTGAATCGCCAGCTTTTCCGTTGGAATTGGCCATTGCCTATATCTACAGCTTGGATGAGATAGCCAGTGTGATTAGTGATTTGCACCAGCAGGAGGCTATGGCTGAAAATGACTTGCTCTACCTCATCTACCCTAAACGCAATAATCTGCTCAGCAATATGCCTATACACCGTGACAGTATCCTTCCCCACCTAAAAGTTAGTGATGCAACAGGCTATGTCGAGGGGATTGACTATAAATTTAACGCCTGATTGCTCTGGATAACAACTACACACTGGTAGCCGTTAAGCATGACAAGAAGGATAAAACCAGCAAGTCTAATCGTACGTCTGCCAAAGTGGTGGATTATGTGGCTAAAATCCTAGACCTTGAGACTTATCTGCAGGTCTTTCCAGACCAGTTGTCCTTCTACCAGCAACTGCCCCCAGGCTATCAACGGGATTGGGGTAGTTATGTGTACTCAAGCCACCATTGACAAGCGCCTGGCTGAGATGGTGAGCCTCCTCAAAGCTGGCTACAAGACCAAACAACTCTACCGTGAGGGTAAGAAATAGACTAAATCCCCCATCAGCAAGGAGCTGATGAGGGATTATTTTTAATCAATATCTCGCCGATGCCCGACAGAGAGAACTTCTATGATAATTTTATCATCCAGAATATTAGCTAAAATCCGATAATCACCGACACGATAGCGCCATTCTCCTGAAGGGTTGGGGTTGGCTATTAAGCCTTTGCCATACCATCTTGAGTAATCCGTCTGATCTAGGTACTTATCGATCCAAGACAGGATACTGTTTCTCACATAGACATCGAGTTTATGGAGTTGAATCAGAAAGAGCTAGTGTTGACTAACTAGTGTCATTTTTTAATGTTCTCTCAATGATATTATATGATAAACATATCGGCTATTTTGTATCATGATAAAGTTTTTTGATAATTTCTTTTTGCTCTTGAGTTAAATCATCTAATTGAGAGATTTCCTCTAAAAATGGTATTTTTGTTTCAGTATACTTTTTATAATACATATATTCCAACTTTTGCTTAATGAGTGGTTCCGCTATGAGGCTAACTTCTTTTTTTAATTGTTCAATCCTTAGAGGTTCTTGATATAGTTCCTTACTATTTAAATGTTCAATCAGATTGTTCAATTTTCCAACTGCAAACTCACCATAAATATTTCCAATAAACATATCATCGTGTATAATTTCTTGAATATTTTTGGCAAACGTATTTTGATATGATTGAACTTCTGAATAGTACTTAGCTTTTCTCTTTAGAGCAATAATATTACCTGGTTTGATATCAGAAAGCATGTAGGGAGAGTGGGTAGTGAAGATAAATTGAAAAGTAGGAAAATCAGAGGTTGGATTTTTAGTCAGTGGTTCTTTCTTTTTCTCAGAAATATAGTCTATTAAAAATTTAATTAACCTTCTTGACCATTCGAGATGCATTCCAACTTCAATCTCATCAATCACAAAAATAACATCTTTATAGTCATCTTTAGATTTTTCTATGGCAGATAATATATGGGCAGCTAATTTGATAAGATTTATTTCTCCTTGTGACATAGATAGTTCAATGTTAGATAGTAAGTTAGAAACATATATGTTATAGCTCGAAAGTATGGCTTCATAGGCCTTATAACTATTATAGATATCGTCATAAAGCTGGCTTTGAGAAATATCATAAGTTAAGTAATTATTCTCACCATAGTCATCTTGAAAACTTTCAACTACCCACTTATCTATAATTTCTCTCAAACTTTTCAGTTGGTTAAATATTTTGTAAATAGCATCATCTGTCTTCAAGTCAGATAAGATTTTTTTAATAAAACAGAGACTATTTAGCCTATCAGACAAAAGGTCATCTAGGTCTGTGATATGAGTCGTCATCTTAGAATTTAGTACTTCATCATAATAAAGGATAACAATATGGTAAGTAAATGCATTTTCCCAAAAATCTTTTTTAGGTAGTATTGTTAGTTTCTCTCTCGCAATAACTTCCTTAGCTTTATAGAAAGTTGACTCTAAGTATACCCTTAATTCTGAAGATATAATTTCTTTTCTATATAAATCATCATAAGCTCTAAAAATTGGCGGGAAACTATCTAAATTATACTCAACTTCTATCCCATTTGCACCACCAAAAGTTCCACGCCCCGTATCTCTTAACAGGGGGATATTTTTGATTAATGTCTTCTCTCTAGGATAAGAATAGCTTATTGGTTTAATTGTTGAAAAAAACTGATTTTCTTTTAGAGATATCTCCTTTGTCAAATTCCCATCAAAAACAAGTTCATTTGTCTCAGTAAGATAGATACGTATAAACTGAGAATTTTTAGTTGAATTTTTTCCATTCCGATGATAATAGCCAATACTATTAATCAAAGAAGTTTTACCTGTACCATTAATACCAACAATCGGAGTAATATTATAAATTGACTCCTCGTAAAAATTTTCCAGATAATCAGATTTTTTCTCAATATTTAACCTTAATTCTATATTATCCCAATCATCGTCATCAACTTCAACCCTAAACTCATCAGAAAAGTTAAGGGCCTGCTTTTCAAAAACATCTCCAAATTTTTCAATAACTAATGCTATTAGTTTCATTTTATTTTTTCTCCCTCAACAAACTAATTTCTCGACTAATATCAGCTACTAACTTAGACAAAGGACGTTTGCCGTAGTCTTTCTCATCAGTATAGACTCCTGTAATTACTCGTTCAAAGTCTCTCTCTCCTAATCCTAAATTTTGAAATTCATCCAACATTTTTTTTCTATATGATTTAGAGTAAATTTGTTTTTTCCAAAGTAACTCCTGAAGGTAATCTGTGTGTAATTGATATTGCTCCTGCAAGTCCAACTTTTCAAAATCAGACTTATACCTCGAACCTTCTGGAATCGTCATCGTAACTTCAATCGAGTTCGCATCAAACCACGGAGTCGTTTGTAAAGGTTTAAGCTTCCACGAAAAGCTTAAAACGGGTTCGCTATGTAGCTTCTCATCATAAGGTGACACTTTAAAAATGTTATCACGTTTTTTATTGTTACAACCATAGCAAGACGGTATAAGGTTGTAGAATGATAAAGCAAATATTGGATAACTACGTTTGCCAGTCCCTCTGTGAGATTTTGGAAAGAAGTGATCTAGTTGACTATTAGTGATTTCTTCAGTAACATTGATAAAATTTCGATTACAGTAAGGACACACCGTTACATTAGTTATCTTTACAAATTTCTTCTTATCGATGTTGTCATATTGTTTAATCAGATGAGGCTGGGCAAAAACTAGTTTCAGAATAGACAAAAACGAGCATTTCCGCAGTTGGAGATGCTCGTTTTCCCATGTCATGGTTTATAATTATA
>NZ_JBEPLO010000033.1:0-23480 GCF_040545225.1 Streptococcus rupicaprae
GATACTGCTTGGTTGAGAAGGGAACACTCGGATTGGGCTCACATTCAGAGTTTGGGACGGGTGACTTGTCGTTGCCAGAAGGGCAGTAAGGAAACAGTTGACACACGTTATTTTATCTTGAGCACTCCAGTGAGTGGGCGAGAATTGGCTGCTTGTGTTCGTGGGCATTGGGCTATTGAAAGTCTTCATTGGCAATTAGATGTCGTTTTTAGAGAAGATGCCAGTAAAACCTTAAACAAACAACTTGCTTTTAACCGAAATGTCATGGATAAGTTCTGCCTAGCCGTCTTAAAACAACTGGATGCGGGCAAAAAGATGAGCCTCAGACGTAAGAAATTTCACCTTAGTTTGGCTTTTGATCAATATTTGAGAAAACTCATCTAGTCAAAAAAGGGAGGAGGGAGGATAAAACACCAAACAGAGGTTCATGCGTTTGGCCTGGTTATTTTGTACAAATCATTTGCTTTTCTAAGAATTTGTGATATAATACTGTTTTGTGAGACAACCTCACTTACTCACAGGAGACCTGTGGGTCATTAGTCCAAAAGGAGGAAAAATCAATGGCTAAATACGAAATTCTTTATATTATTCGTCCAAACATTGAAGAAGAAGCGAAAAACGCTTTGGTCGCACGTTTCGACTCTATCTTGACTGACAATGGTGCTACTATTGTTGAGTCTAAGGCTTGGGAAAAACGTCGCCTTGCATACGAAATCAATGATTTCCGCGAAGGTTTGTACCATATCGTTACTGTTGAAGCGACTGATGCTGTGGCTCTTAATGAGTTTGACCGTCTATCAAAAATCAACAGCGACATTCTTCGTCACATGATCGTCAAACTTGACGCGTAAGCAGGTGTTTTATGATTAATAATGTAGTGCTTGTTGGTCGCATGACCAAGGATGCAGAACTCCGTTACACTCCCTCTAATCAGGCTGTTGCGACTTTTACTTTAGCGGTTAACCGCAATTTTAAAAATCAAAATGGTGAGCGTGAGGCAGATTTTATCAATGTTGTCATTTGGCGTCAGCAAGCTGAAAATTTGGCGAACTGGGCTAAAAAAGGTGCTCTTGTAGGTATCACCGGTCGAATTCAGACCCGTAACTACGAGAACCAACAAGGACAGCGTGTCTATGTAACAGAAGTGGTTGCAGAAAACTTCCAGCTTTTGGAAAGTCGCACTGCGCGTGAAGGCCAATCAGGTGGTTACCAATCTAACAACAGTTTTGGTGGCAATTCCTATGGCGGAGATAGCAGCTTCGGCGGTGGTTTCCAGTCAGGTGCTTCACAATCAAACGCAACACCAAACTTTGGTCGAGATGAGAGTCCTTTTGGCACAACCAATCCAATGGATATCTCAGATGACGACTTACCGTTTTAATGTGACTTTGGACACAGGAAGTCTGAGTTCAGACTGAGCTTGGGAAAGGAAAACCATGCTTTTACAATTTCCCGAATGCTAATACCATAATATAAGGAGAAACACATGGCTCAACAACGTCGTGGCGGATTCAAACGCCGTAAAAAAGTTGACTTTATCGCAGCTAACAAAATTGAATATGTTGATTACAAAGACACTGAGCTTCTTAGCCGTTTCATCTCAGAACGTGGAAAAATCTTGCCACGTCGTGTGACTGGAACTTCTGCTAAGAACCAACGTAAAGTAACAACTGCGATCAAACGCGCTCGTGTAATGGCTCTTTTGCCATTCGTAAACGAAGATTAATGTTAAAAGGTCAAGGCGTAAGTCTTGGCTTTTCTTAATTGGCAAGGCCCTGTTTACAAGCAGGTGTTCAAAGATGAAAACAAGGAGTCGAAAATAGCCGATTTTTGCCAAAAGTAACGAAAAAAGATTGAAAAAAACGTCATAAAACGGTATGATAAGAAGCGAACAAGATATTTGGAGGACTGTGAATTGGCACATATTACATTTAACTATTCAGCGATTCTAGATCAGTATATGGGAGCGCACGAGTTAGACTATATGCAGAGTCAGGTCAGTGCTGCTGACAAGCTCTTGAGAGAAAAGACTGGCCCAGGGAGTGATTTCCTAGGATGGCTAGATTTGCCAGAAAACTATGACAAGGAAGAGTTTGACCGTATTTTAGCTGCGGCTGAGCAAATCAAGTCAGACAGCGATGTTTTGGTTGTGATTGGTATCGGAGGGTCTTACCTTGGTGCACGTGCGGTGATTGATTTCCTGAATAATCACTTTGCGAACTTGCAGACAAAGGCTGAGCGACAAGCACCGCAAATCCTCTATGCTGGGAATTCTATTTCGGCTAGCTATTTAGCGGACTTGGTTGAGTATGTTGAGGATAAGGACTTCTCAGTCAATGTTATTTCTAAGTCTGGAACCACAACTGAACCAGCTATTGCTTTCCGTGTCTTCAAGGAACTCTTGGTGAAAAAGTATGGCCAAGAAGAGGCCAACAAACGGATTTACGCAACGACAGACCGTGCTAAAGGAGCGGTCAAGGTTGAGGCAGATGCCAATAACTGGCAGACCTTTGTGGTTCCAGATGATGTCGGCGGTCGTTTCTCTGTATTGACTGCGGTTGGACTTTTGCCGATTGCAGCATCAGGTGCAGACATCAAGGCTTTGATGGAAGGTGCCAACGCAGCGCGTAAAACCTACACGTCAGATAAGCTTTCTGAAAATGAAGCTTATCAATATGCGGCTATCCGTAACATTCTCTACCGTAAGGGCTATGTGACTGAGATCTTGGTAAACTATGAGCCGTCTCTCCAGTACTTTAGCGAGTGGTGGAAGCAGCTGGCTGGGGAGTCAGAAGGCAAGGACCAAAAAGGCATCTACCCATCTTCTGC
The DNA here is from genome assembly GCF_040545225.1 of Streptococcus rupicaprae. NCBI lineage: Bacteria > Bacillati > Bacillota > Bacilli > Lactobacillales > Streptococcaceae > Streptococcus > Streptococcus rupicaprae. The sequence goes on from NZ_JBEPLO010000033.1 coordinate 2,830, forward strand.
TAACTTCTCAACAGATTTGCATTCTCTTGGCCAATTTATCCAAGAGGGCAATCGTAATCTTTTTGAAACAGTGGTCCGGATTGATAACCCGCGCCGTAACGTGATTATCCCTGAATTTGCGGAAGATTTAGATGGTTTAGGTTATATTCAAGGCAAGGATGTGGATTTTGTCAACAAGAAGGCGACAGATGGCGTACTCTTGGCCCATACAGATGGCGGTGTGCCTAACCTTTATGTGACCCTTCCTGAACAAGATGCCTTCTCTTTGGGCTATGTGATTTACTTCTTTGAGTTAGCGATTGCTTTGTCTGGTTATCTCAATGCGGTGAATCCATTTGATCAGCCAGGAGTAGAAGCTTACAAGCAAAACATGTTTGCCCTCCTTGGCAAACCAGGCTACGAAGAACTCTCTGAGCAACTAAACGCTCGTCTATAAGAAAAAAGACATTCCTTGTGCGAATAGGGAATGTCTTTTGAACTGTTGCAATAGATATTCTCACGAAAGATAGGGACTGTCTGTCCGAGGCAGCAGAGTGGATAAGCTCCTCATAAGAGTGTAGAGGTATTTCAGGAGAGACTGTGCGGTAGCCATTTTGGTTAGTCTGGCAAGATGATAGCGATGATCCGATCGGTTGAATCGACTGACGGATTAAGGCGGTATTGGGTTGCGGAAGATTCAAAGAGGAGATAGAGCTCATCGCCATCGGCAAAGACCTGCTGCATGTAGGCAGGAGTGGTGTACTGCTGGATCAGCTGATCACTATCCTCTGTGAAATGTGTCCAATTCTCAAGGCCAGAATTTTCAAAGACCAAGAGCTTAGACTCTTTGTTGCCATAGGATTGGGAGAAAATCACCTGATCTTTGACAATGGCGATTCCTTGGATTTGCTCTGGTGTGTCAAAAACAGCTGTAGCTTGGTTCTGGTCCTCTTGAGGGAAGCCCTTATCATCTAGTTTGTAATAGCCGATGTGGCCTTTATCATCCTTGTCAAAATAGCCGACAAATAGCCCCTTGTTATGGTAGGTCATGTAGGAGGATCTGGTGATGTCCTCTAGGTTCTTTTGGTAGTCAAAGGCAATCGCCTTATGGCTCTTGGTGAAATCGTCATTAAGCAGGGTTTGGAGATTGAGGGCTGAAATCTGAGAGATTGAATCGTCATCGGTTGTTGTAATCCAGAGGCGTTGATGGTCGGTATCGTAAGCCATACCACCAACGTGGCTAATGGTTGGTAAGACAATGGTTTTCACGAATTCTCCGCTCTCTTTTTCGATGAGCCAGAGGACAGAATTATGTTCCTTGCCTTTGCTGTAAGCGGAAATGACAATATAATCCTCAACGAAACTCAGTCCTTGGGGAGTCATGTCCCTAGCAGTTTGCACCTTGCTCTTGTCATCGCCTTTGGCTACGAGCGTCTCTGTTTCTAACAGACCTGGGATAGTGAAGGATGTTTTGCCATCTTCGGGAAGCATTTGGTAAATGTCTGGATAGTTTTCTTCCAGGTCTTGATAGAAGCTCTCCTTGTCCTGGTTTGCGGCGTTGGTATTAGTCCCGTCGTCTTGCTCAAAGCTTGTGCCGGGCAGTATAAATAAGAAGCCTGCGACAAGTCCGATGAGGATCAAGACGAGAAATAAGAAAGATTTTTTCATGAGAAATTGTTCGACTTTCAGTTGTTTAGGCTTCAGTGAAGCAAGGCGATTCAAACCGTTTTCAGATCTTAATCAAGGATCGATTGCCGCTAACATAGACAAGAACTAGCTGAGAGGGCTTGCTATCCCTTCCAGATAGTTCGATTGTATCTGTTTTTGAGCTTATGCTTTTAGCATTATCCTAGAAAGCTTTCTACGGAGAATTCTCCTGCTGGTTCCCCTCTATTTATTTGAAGGTATAATCTTTGAGGATTTCAATACTTGTGATGGTAATATCTGTTTTAGGCTTATCGGCCTCATCTGTTTCTACAGCAGCGATCTGGTCGACAACCTCCATGCCATCAGTCACCTGACCAAAGACTGTGTAAGAAGCGTCAAGAGATGGATTACCGCCATTTTTATAGGCTTCAAAGATAGGTTTTGGAAAAATATCTGCTGGAATTTGGGAGGTTTGGTCTTGCTTGTTTTGGTTGATGAAAAATTGGCTGCCATTGGTATCTGGGCCAGCATTCGCCATGGCAAGAGCACCTCTGATATTGTAGAGGAAAGGCGTAATTTCATTTTTGAAGCCATTCCCTGAATCGATGGCATCATCCTTCCCAGCCCATATGGACTCGCCACCTGTTCCCTTACCGAGAGGGTCACCCCCTTGGATCATGAATCCCTGGATGACACGGTGGAAAATCACGCCATCGTAGTAGCCTTCCTTGGCATGGGTAAGAAAATTCTCAACCGCTAGAGGGGCATATTCAGGGAAAAGTTTGATCGTGATATCCCCAGCGCTCGTATGCATGAGGACTTGGGCTTCGTTGTCAGCGACTGTTTCAGAGAGTTGTGGAAAAGCGCTGGCATCGGACTTGAGCGCTTTTTGGTAGGCTTCTGCTAGAGGATTGGTCTCAGAAGAGGCCGTTGTTTGGCTAGTTGATGTCTCCTGAGACGTTTCTTGTTGTGTTTCTGACTTTCTTGAGCAAGCTGTTAGGATGAAGCCGCTTAGTAAGCTGCATAGAATTAATTTTTTCATGTAAGACCTTTCTAATTCTGTTCTAGCCTATATTCTATCATAAATCGTTTCTAAGACCAACTGTAAATAGTAGCCTCTCGCGGGGAAGGTATTAGAATCTGATGCTTTTGATACTCTTTGAAAATCAAAGCTAACCGTTGTTAACTCGCTTCGATGAAGTCCAGTTCTATCATAACTTCGTTTCCTAGGATAGATTGATTTTCTTTGAGTATGACTTGTTTCACAAGTGAATGAATTTAGAAATCTGTCCCTCGTTTCTTAACTATGGTATAATGGAACAATAAAGTGATGAAGGGATTGTTGATGTAATGTTAAACAAAGGGGTTTATAAAGAATATCCAAACCAACCCTACATTTCTGAGGGAAGAGATGATTTTGATGAACCAGGCTTTAAACCAGTTCCCCGAAAGAATATGGAAGATTTAGGGGATGGCTTGTTGGCTGGGGATATTATCCTCTTGTGGCGGGTAGCTTTTGGTACCTTTACGACAGAGAGTGTCATGCCTAAGTATTTAGAGTATACTTATGGGATTGATGGCAAGGCTCATATGCAAAAGCTAGTCAGGGATGGTTATGTGGTCGCAGAGACAGCCTTTTCTTCCTTGAAGCATATCAATGCAGCCGCTAAGAAGGCGATTTTGAAGGCAAAGGGTGTTTCTGGCCTATCAAAGTTGAAGAGTTCGGACTTAGATGTAGCCCTAGAGGAAGCATTGGCCGAAGAAGAATTGGGGCGCTATTTTGCGGTTAGAGGCTATGCCTTGACTCCTAAGGGACAAGAAGCCCTGGCTGCTAACCAAGCAGTGATCGACCGCCATCCCAAGAAGAAATTTTAAGAGATACAGGAACGAAGAAAATGGCAAAGAAAAAAACACCTCAAAAGGGCAAGACGACGCGCCGCCCCAGCAAGGCTGAGCAGGCCAGGCAAGCTGCGATCAATCGGATGATTTTCAGTTTGGTTTTGACCCTCCTCTTGCTCTTTGCGGCAGCTCGTTTAGGGGTAGTGGGCGTTACCCTCTATAACCTGCTTCGTCTGCTAGTCGGCAGTCTTGCTTATCTGGCTATCGCAGGAATCATTTTTTACCTTTTTGGCTTCAAATGGCTACGGCAAAACAGGCATATTTTTTGGGGATTTCTCATTGCTTTTATAGGCTTGGCCTTGGGATATCAGACCTTTTTTGCCTTAGAAAATGCTAAGGTGGATGCTTTATCTACTGCTCTCTCTCACTTGATGCGAGATTTGGGGCAGTTCAAGGTCACTTACTTTGTTGGCGGTGGCTTCTTAGGCGGTGTTTTGCATCAGATTATAGCGGCTCTCTTCACCAACATTGGGGCCATGATTTTTGCGGTGCTCCTGGTTGCTGGTGGCTGCCTTTTGATGAGTCCTTGGACCATTTATGATCTTGGTCATGGTTTGATGGATAAATGGCAGAGCTTTCAAATCTGGTCGGAGGAGCGCTCCCAGGCGCGTAAGGAGCGGGCTGAGCAAGTATTGGCAGAGACTGAGCCTGATTTGCTGGAAGCTGATGACCTTGAGGAGGCATTTGCTGGGCGGATTGACCTAGAAACCGGTGAAATTCTGGCCTTTGGTAGGGAAGAAAAATCTGCCCCTTCAACAGTTGCCATCAGTCTGGCAGGAGATGAAGGGGGCTGGTCCGAAGCAGAAGCAGTCCAGGAAGATCCAGAATTCCCTTCCTCTGATGAATTAGAAAACCTTGATGAGGTTGAGGAGGACAGCGAAGACCTTGTCGTAGACTTCAAGCCCAAAGAGAGGCTTCAATATCGCCTCCCAAGCTTGGATCTTCTAGCTCCTGTCAAACCTAAAAATCAGCTGGGCGAAAAGAAGATTGTGCGAGAGAATATCCGCAAGCTGGAGCAGGCCTTTGAGAGTTTCGGTATCAAAGCAACCGTAGAACGGGCTGAAATCGGTCCTTCAGTGACCAAGTACGAAGTCAAACCAGCGACGGGTGTCCGTGTTAACCGTATTGCCAATCTCTCAGATGATTTGGCTCTGGCCTTGGCTGCCAAGGATGTCCGCATTGAGGCGCCCATTCCTGGCAAGTCCTTGATCGGGATTGAAGTGCCTAACTCAGAAATTGCGACCGTAGGGTTTAGAGAGCTCTGGGAACAGGCCCAAACAGATCCGGAGAACCTCCTGGAAATCCCGCTTGGCAAGGCTGTCAACGGATCTGTCAAGTCCTTTAACCTAGCCAGAATGCCCCACCTTTTGGTGGCTGGCTCAACGGGTTCAGGGAAATCTGTTGCGGTCAACGGTATTATTGCGAGTATCCTGATGAAGGCACGGCCTGATGAGGTCAAATTTATGATGGTTGACCCTAAGATGGTCGAGCTCTCTGTTTACAATGACATTCCTCACCTCTTGATTCCTGTGGTGACCAATCCCCGTAAGGCTAGCCGTGCCTTGCAAAAGGTTGTTGACGAGATGGAAAACCGCTATGAACTCTTCAGCCGGTTTGGGGTTCGCAACATCGCTGGCTACAATGCCAAGGTAGCTGAATGGAATCGTCAATCCGATGAGAAGCATATCCCCTTACCGCTTATCGTTGTTATCGTGGATGAGTTGGCTGACCTCATGATGGTAGCCAGCAAAGAAGTGGAAGATTCCATTATCCGGATTGGGCAAAAGGCTCGGGCAGCAGGCATTCACATGATTTTAGCGACTCAGCGCCCATCGGTCAATGTCATCAGTGGCCTGATCAAGGCCAATGTGCCGAGCCGAATCGCCTTTGCGGTTTCTAGTGGGACAGATTCTCGGACTATACTGGATGAGAATGGTGCGGAGAAACTCCTAGGACGGGGTGACATGCTCTTTAAGCCAATCGATGAGAACCACTCCAGCCGTCTTCAGGGCTCCTTCATTTCAGATCAAGAGGTGGAAGACATCGTCACCTTTATCAAAAATCAGGCTGAAGCTGACTACGATGAAGCCTTTGATCCAGGTGAGGTCAGTGAGAACGACAGTTCGTCAGGCGATGGAGGAGAGGGGGATCCTCTCTTTGAGGAAGCCAAGGCCCTAGTCATTGAGACCCAGAAAGCATCGGCTTCGATGATTCAGCGCCGTCTGTCAGTAGGCTTTAACCGAGCGACCCGCCTCATGGAGGACTTGGAAGCGGCTGGTGTTATCGGTCCTGCTGAGGGAACTAAACCAAGGAAGGTATTACAACAAGGGTGAGCTGAAAATGAAATTGGACCAGGTACACCATGTTGCCATCATCGGCAAAGACTATGAGAAAACCTATCACTTTTACTGTGATTTGCTGGGATTTGAAGTGGTTTCTGAGCATGATCGGCCAGAAAAGGGAGACAGGATTGTCAATGTGCGGCAAGGCAGTTTAATTCTGGAAATCTTTATCAAGTCTGACGCGCCGGAAAGGCCTAGGATTCCTCATCCAGAACACACTGGCTTACGCCACTTGGCCTTTCGTGTGGCTTCTGTGGAGGCGTGTTTGGCTGAGTTTGATCGCTTGGGCATTCCGCATCAAGGCCTGCGCTATGATGATTTTGTTGGGAAGAAGATGGCCTTCTTCTTTGATCCTGATGGTCTGCCCTTGGAAATTCACGAGTGAAGCTCTGCTATTTTCAAAAAGAAAAAGCCTGGTCAGCTAGACCAAGGCAAGAAGGTAGATCACTAGGGCCAAGTAAAAGAGGAAAGTGAACAGGAAGCTTAAGCGCCAGAAGATTTTAAAAATCCGACGGTAGCTGAAGCTTTTTTTGACATGGAAGAAGTAGAGGCTTACCCCGAGTAAGAGTAGGGACAATAGCAGAAAATAGAGTGGTAGAAGGCTATGGATGAAGGTTTGGCTACTGATGATATGAATAGCTAGCGCGTAGAGAGGGAGAGCCACATCTGCTACGTTAAGAGACTTGTAACGCCAGCGTAGAATACTGGTTAAGACAAGTGCTAAGGGCAGGGCAAGAATTAAAAATAAAATCGAACTAATTTTTAGGAATAACATATCTTTATTTTAAAGGAAAAAGTCCCATTTGTAAACTTGAAATGGGCAAATCCATTGGAGAAAGATTTAAAAATCTAAAGTAGACTGTTTTAACAGGATCTCTATCATCCATATATGACTAAAAACGACAAGACGAGTAGCATACTAAAAAAGTCAGTAAAAATCATTGCAATTTCCATTAATTAGTGTATAATAGAAAGGTATGCTTGTCATACTTGTGGGAGGTAAAAATCTTTTAATTACCGCCAAAACCACAATAGGAGGATTTTATATCATGGCTAAGAAAGTCGAAAAACTTGTAAAATTGCAAATCCCTGCAGGTAAAGCTACTCCAGCTCCACCAGTTGGTCCTGCGCTTGGTCAAGCCGGTATCAACATCATGGGATTCACCAAAGAGTTTAACGCTCGTACAGCTGATCAAGCTGGCTTGATCATCCCAGTTGTTATCTCTGTGTATGAAGATAAATCATTCACCTTCATCACTAAGACACCTCCAGCTGCTGTTCTTTTGAAGAAAGCCGCAGGTGTTGAAAAAGGTTCAGGTACACCAAACAAGACAAAAGTTGCTTCAGTAACTCGTGCGCAAGTACAACAAATTGCTGAAACTAAGATGCCTGACTTGAACGCTGCAGATTTAGATGCTGCTGTGCGTATGATTGAGGGTACTGCTCGTTCTATGGGCTTCACTGTGACTGACTAATTCAGACAGTACCTATTTGATTTAAGAGATTACAAGGAGAAGAACAAATGGCTAAAAAAAGCAAACAATTGCGTGCTGCTCTTGAAAAAATCGACAGCACAAAAGCTTACAGCGTAGAAGAAGCTGTAGCGCTCGCAAAAGAAACTAACTTCGCAAAATTTGACGCAACTGTGGAAGTTGCTTACAACTTGAACATCGACGTGCGTAAGGCTGACCAACAAATCCGTGGCGCAATGGTATTGCCAAACGGTACTGGTAAGACCTCTCGCGTGCTTGTATTTGCGCGTGGTGCCAAAGCTGAAGAAGCTAAGGCAGCTGGTGCAGATTTCGTCGGTGAAGATGACTTGGTTCAAAAAATCCAAGGTGGTTGGTTAGACTTTGACGTGGTCATCGCAACACCAGATATGATGGCACTTGTTGGTCGTCTTGGTCGTGTGCTTGGTCCACGTAACCTCATGCCAAACCCTAAAACTGGTACAGTAACTATGGATGTTGCTAAAGCAGTTGAAGAGTCTAAAGGTGGTAAAATCACTTACCGTGCTGACAAGGCTGGTATCGTTCAGGCGGTTATCGGTAAAGTATCGTTCGATGCAGACAAATTGGCTGAAAACTTCAAGGCTTTCCACGATGTGATTTTGAAGGCTAAACCAGCAACTGCAAAAGGAACTTACATTACAAGCCTTAACATCACAACGACTCAAGGTGTAGGTATCAAGGTTGATACAAACTCATTCTAAACGAATAAGTCAAGGCTCAGCTATTTCAGGTAGCTGAGTTTTTGCTTTTCGGTTTTAAACGAAAGGATAATGTGCTATAATCAGTATAGGAGGATTTGCTTATGAAGAAATCTATAGTTGCTTTTTTGAAATCCTATTTCGTGTTGATTTCGGCTCTTCTGGGAACAATTTTGCTGGTCCCGGCAGAAGGATTTATGATGACCATTCAGACCTGGGCTGTTCTACCTTTTGCCCTGCTTTTCTGGGGATTTAGCGGTCTAGTTTATCTTAGCAACCGTTCCCTATTCTAGCGTGTTTTTTAATCCGTTTATAGCAAAAGAAGAGACTCTGGGCTATCCTGCTCTTCTTTTTTTGGTATAATGGATAAGTGATGCAGAAAATAGCGATTATGGTGGAGGATGTATGAAAGCAGAAGAAAATCCCTTTGGCTATAGGCCGATTGCTCAACTCTTACGGCAATTAGCAATTCCGGCTGTTGTAGCCAATCTGGTCAATGCCTTGTATAACATTGTGGATCAAATCTTTATCGGCCAGGGGGTCGGTTTTTTAGGGAATGCAGCGACCAACGTTGCCTTTCCCATGACAACGATCTGCCTATCTTTGGGCTTAATGGTGGGGATTGGGTCAGCTTCAAAGTTTAATCTGGAGTTGGGACGGAAGAATTCTTTGTTGGCACGAAAGGCTGCAGGTACAGCGGCGGTTTCCTTGGTTTTAATCGGTCTCGTGTTATGCTTGCTGATGCGCCTCTTTCTTGAAGATATGCTGGTGGCATTTGGTGCGACAGAGATGATTTTGGAGTATGCCAAGACCTATACAGGTATTACTAGTCTGGGGATTCCCTTTTTACTCTTCTCGCTGGGGACAAATCCCTTGGTTCGGGCGGATGGGGCCGCTAAGTATTCCATGGTTGCCATTATTATCGGAGCTGTGCTCAATACTGTGATGGATGCCTGGTTTATTTTTGGATTTGGTTGGGGCATTGCTGGCGCTGCTTGGGCGACTGTCATCAGTCAGATGGTCTCAGCCCTGGTCTTGATGCTCTACTTTAGACGGTTTAAGTCTGTTTCTTTTGACGTCAAGGATTTTTATCCAGATTGGCGGATGTTGCTGACCATTTGCTCTCTGGGAATGGCTTCTTTCGTCTTTCAGTCTTCTAATGTTTTGGTACAGATTGTGATGAACAATGCTCTGAAAATCTATGGGGCAGCTTCGGCTTATGGGGCGGAGATTCCAATCGCAGTCGCAGGAATTGTTGCCAAGGTCAATGTGATTTTCATCGCTGTTGTCATAGGCATTGTCCAAGGTTCTCAACCGATTCTGAGTTTTAACTACGGAGCTAGAGCTTACAGCTGTGTCCAGGAAACCATTCGGGTGGCTTTAAAAGCTGTGAGCTTCTTTTCACTGGTCTGCTGGATTGGCTTTGAACTGTTTCCTAAGCAAATCCTAGCCTTATTTGGGACAGGGGATGCCCTTTATACCAGCTTTGGCATTCGCTATATGCGCCTATTCTTCCTCTTTGCGATCATCAATGGCATTCAAATTTTTTCGGCCACCTTTTTTCCGTCGATTGGAAAACCTAAACTGGGAGCTATTATTTCCCTGGTCAAGCAGTTGGGGTTGATAATCCCACTTGTGCTTGTCCTTCCAATGGTTTTTGGAGTCGAAGGTTTGGTCTTTGCCATACCTATTGCCGATTTGGTGTCCTTTTTCTTAGCAGCCTACCTCTTGTGGCGCCAGTATCGGTTGCTGGAGGTTTATAAGAATACCCTGGTGTAATTCAAGTGTTTTCTGACAGAAATTATCTCTTAAAAATTAAAGGCAATGGCTACAAAAATTCCTGCTTTTATGGTAGAATGGTAAAGATAAAAAAAGGAGAGTAACATGGTTCGACCTAAATATAGACGTGTATTAATCAAGTTATCCGGTGAAGCTTTGGCAGGTGACAAGGGTGTCGGAATTGATATCCCAACCGTCCAAAAAATTGCCAGAGAAATCGAAGAAGTGCATGATACTGGTATAGAGATTGCCCTCGTCATCGGTGGCGGTAACCTCTGGCGTGGAGAGCCGGCGGCAGAGGCCGGAATGGATCGGGTTCAGGCAGACTACACTGGCATGCTTGGAACGGTGATGAACGCCTTGGTCATGGCTGACTGTCTTAAAAAGGTTGGCGTGGACACGCGTGTTCAGACAGCGATTGCCATGCACCAAGTGGCAGAGCCTTATGTACGTGGACGTGCCCTTCGCCATCTGGAAAAGAACAGAATCGTTATCTTTGCAGCTGGAACAGGATCGCCTTATTTTTCTACGGATTCAACCGCGGCCCTCAGAGCAGCTGAAATTGATGCAGAAGCTATTCTCATGGCTAAAAATGGTGTAGATGGTGTCTACAATGCGGATCCTAAGAAGGATCCTAATGCGGTGAAATTCTCCGAGCTGACCCACGTTGAAGTGATCCATAAGGGTTTGAAAATCATGGATTCAACCGCCGCAACCTTGTCTATGGATAACGATATTGACCTGGTGGTCTTCAATATGAACGAACCGGGAAATATCAAAAAAGTCGTCCTCGGTGAGCCAATCGGTACAACCGTCTCCAATAAAAAATAAAGAAAAAGAAAGTAGGTCTTACTATGGCAAACGCTATTGTTGAAAAAGCTAAAGAAAGAATGACTCAGTCTCATCAAAGTTTAGCGCGTGAATTTGGTCATATCCGTGCAGGCCGTGCCAATGCTAGCCTCTTGGATCGTATTTCGGTAGAGTATTACGGCGTCGATACACCGCTTAACCAGATTGCGTCCATCACCATTCCAGAAGCGCGTGTCCTCTTGGTATCTCCATTTGACAAGGGGTCATTAAAGGATATCGAGCGCGCTATCAACGCTTCTGATCTCGGGATTACCCCATCTTCGGACGGTTCTGTTATTCGCTTGGTTATCCCTGCCTTGACCGAGGAAACCCGTCGTGACTTGGCCAAAGAAGTGAAGAAGGTTGGCGAGAACGCCAAAATTGCCATCCGCAACATCCGTCGTGATGCCATGGATGAGGCTAAAAAGCAAGAAAAGGCTAAGGAAATCACTGAAGATGATTTGAAGGGCTTGGAGAAAGATATCCAAAAAGTCACTGATGATGCCATCAAGCAAATTGACGACATGACCGTCAACAAAGAAAAAGAATTGTTGGATATCTAATCACAACAGCATAAGGTAGATTTGGCAGGGTGGCAGGTTTGTCGCTCTGCTATTTTTCAAGGGAGGAGAGCAAATGAGGACTTATCTGGCACGGGTTCTGGTAGAGCACTGTTTTAGCCCAGAGCGGGAGGGTTATTCTTCGTTTTCGGAGCTGGTCTTGCTGGGTCAGGCTAGGTTGAAGCGAGACTATTCAACGGTCTTGTTTGACGGAGATAAGCAGACGCTAGAAGTGCTCCTTGCTGAGTTTGCAGATCAGCTTGACGACACTTATCTGACAGCTGATGGTTACCAGCTGACCCAACGGGTGCGAGAAATCGTCAAGTTGGAAGATGTTTTGGATGAGGTCGTCATCAGCCAAGCACTGATTGAGCTGGATGAACAGTTCTATACCTTTGATGAGAAAGTGTCCTTTGAGGACTTTAGAAAACGCTATTTATTTGGTCGATGGGGTGGCTAGCTCTGCTATGGACCAAGAAAGGAAGGGTATGACATACTTAGCACAGACCATCACGGCGATGGTCACAGATGAGAATAAGGACTTTTACTTTGTCCAGAAGGACGGACAGACCTACGCCTTGGATAAGGCTGAGGGCGAGCACCAGCTTGGGGCTATGGTAAAGGGCTTTGCCTATGCGGATATGAAGCAAAAGCTCCGCTTGACCACCAAGTCCCAAGAGGCGACTTTGACTAGCTTTGGCTGGGGGACGGTGACCGAGGTCCGTAAGGACCTGGGTGTCTTTGTCGATACGGGGCTTCCTGATAAACAGGTGGTGGTGTCCTTGGATATCCTGCCAGAAATCAAGGACCTCTGGCCTAAAAAGGGCGATCAGCTCTATGTCAAGCTTGATGTGGATAAGAAAGACCGAATCTGGGGAATACCAGCAGATCCTGAAGTCTTTCAAAGGTTGGCGGGCCCTGCCTATGACAATATGCAAAACCAGCAGTTGCGAGCTATTGTTTACCGCTTGAAACTGTCAGGCACCTTTGTTTACCTGCCAGACAATAACATGCTGGGCTTTATCCATCCTAATGAGCGCTACGCAGAACCACGTTTAGGGCAAGTTTTGGAGGCACGTGTTATCGGCTATCGGTCGGTTGACCGCACCCTCAATCTCTCTTTGAAACCACGCTCTTTTGAGATGTTGGAAAATGATGCCCAGATGATTTTGACCTATCTGGAAAGTCAGGGTGGTTTTATGACTCTGAATGACAAGTCCAGTCCAGAAGATATCCAAGCCATCTTTGGCATCTCCAAGGGACAATTCAAAAAGGCCCTCGGAGGCCTCATGAAAGCAGGTAAAATCAAGCAAGATAGCTTGGGAACAGAAAAAATTGGCTCCTAACCGCCTCAACATTTGGCAGATCTCTTATCTGCATGGGCGAGAATGGTTCTCCTGATCCTATTGTCATTAGGTCCTTGGGAATGTTGACTTGTTGGATTCTAATCGACTTTAGGTCTAAGGCCAGGCTACGGAAAGGTTATTGGCTAGAACTTATTCAAAACCAAAAAGTCCTCTAACCAAGGCGTCAGTGTCAAAGTTGGAGGACTTTTGCTGTTTCTAAAGGCTTATGTCATTGAAGGAGGAAATGCAATGACTTGATCACATTGAGCCCTTGTTTCGGGACTTAAGTGATGGCTGATCATGACGAGGGTCTTATCCATGGCTAGAAGGGCGTTTTCAATCTTCTGGCGGAGCTTGGGCTCAAGAGCCGAGGTTGCTTCGTCAAGCAGTAAAATGGGTTTGTCTGCTAAAATGGCTCGAGCAAGACAGAGGCGTTGGGCTTGGCCACCAGATAGGGTCTTGGGATCGATCCAACTATCGAGCACCTGATCTTGTTGCTTGAACCAGTCTGCCAGTCCGAGTTGCGCTAGGGTGTCTAGAAGTTCTTGGTCGGTTCTTGAAGCCCCTAGGGTCAGATTATAGCGCAAGCTATCTTCAAACAAGTAGGCCTCCTGAGGCACAATACTAATCAATTCTTGCAGGCTGCTTGCTGAAAGGTTCTGATAATCGATGCGGTCTAGCTGAATTTGCCCATCTTGAAGTGGTTTTTCTTTGAGCAAGGCGGCAAAAAGACTGGACTTGCCGCTGCCAGATGGACCGATAATGGCTAGCTTTTGCCCATGGGCAATGGTCAAATCTGGGAGAGAAAGGCTGGTCTGATCATTCCAAGTAATGCTGGCCCCTTGGAGGGTCAGATCTTGGTGGAAGTGGGCAGTCTCAGATGAGGATTCGCTAACAAGTTCCAAGCTCTGCCATTTATCAAAAATAGCACGGCAGTTTTTCAGCTCTGCATAGTTGGCAAAAAAGCCTGTCAAACTTGGGAAAACGATGGAAGCAAAATAAGGGGAACTTGAGACACTGCCCAAGGGAACTAGCTTGAGGCTATAGAGGAAACCGGCCTGGGCAATAATAGCGATCTGACTGATAAAACTGATCCCGTTTTGAGTCGCCATCATGTTACCGAAGGTTTTGGCATAGGCAATTTTGCTGTGGGCGTAGTTATCAGCGCTATCCAGGATTTTCGTCTCTAAGTGATCCAAGCGATTGGCATTTAAAAGGAGTCGAAAGCCGCCGAGGCGGTTGCTAATCTCATGGATGAGGGCTTCGTTTTTTTGGGTAAAGGCTAGCGCTGCCTGATTGAGCTTTGCGCTAAAAAGCTTAGGGGCCAGAGCCATCAGGCTAGCAAAGATGGCCAGTGTCAGTAGGAAACTGGAGTGGTAGATAACCAGGGTCGTAATGCCTAAAAGGATATTGAAGGCCTGGCTCAACATGAGTTCGAGAACCTCAAAGCCCATGTCGTTGATAGTCTCAATATCGTAGGTCAACCAAGAGGTATAGGTTTCCTGGCTCTGCTTGCGGAATTGAGTCAGATTTGTCTGGGCTAGACGTCTAGTAATGTCAGAACGCATGAGCTGGTTCATCTCCTGCATGGCCTTTTCTTTGGCTGGAGTGATGGCCTTGATTTGCAGAATCCAGATCAGATTGACCCCCAGCTGGATGCCACACCAAAACAGAAAAGTCTGGACATCCAAGGGGACCAGACTGGTCAAGGCCTGAGCACTAGCCAGCCCATTGCCCAGCAGGCAAAGGGAATTGACGATAATCCAAAAAAGAACCAGAGCAGCTTGCTTACGGCAACGTAAAATATAATAAGTCAGGGACATTGTTTTCCTTTCTGAGAAGAGAGAATCTCCTCCTTGAGCGGCCGAATCGGCAGAGTGAGGAAAACAAGATTACCCCATTTTAGTGAGGAGTAACCTGCCTTCCTAGGGACATTAGGTGGTTTGTCATTCTTTTTAGCATAGATAGAGTCCTCACTTTCGTTTGTAATAGAAAACAGTATAGCATATTTGAAAAGGTTTGCCAAGACAAGTTGGTTGATTTTTGTTATACTACTAGGTAAAAAGATGAGAGAGGTATCGGTTATGGAACGTGCGATTTTTGCTGGAGGGTGCTTTTGGTGTATGGTTAAGCCCTTTGAGGAGATGGATGGCGTGGCCTCGGTCCTGTCGGGTTATACGGCGGGGCATGTGGCAAACCCTACCTATGAGCAGGTATGCTCTGGGACAACAGGCCATACGGAAGCGGTTGAGATTATCTACGATCCTGACAAGCTCACCTACCAGCAATTAGTTGAGATTTACTGGGCCCAGACGGATCCGACGGATGCCTTTGGTCAGTTCGAAGACCGCGGGGACAACTATCGACCGGTGATTTTTTACACGACAGAAGCTCAAAGGGAAATAGCAGAGCAGTCTAAGGCGGCCTTGCAGGCATCAGGACGATTTGCACGTCCCATTGTCACGATGATTGAGCCAGCTCAGCCTTTCTATCCAGCAGAAGACTACCACCAGGCCTTTTACCGTAAAAATCCAGAACGTTATGCCCTGAGCAGTCGCATCAGACATGCCTTTTTAGAGAGGAATTGGTCGTGAGAAAATCCTTTTATACCTGGTTGATGACCCAGCGAAATCCCAAGTCTAACCAACCAGTCGCCATCCTAGCTGATCTAGCCTTTGAAGATTCAACTTTTCCAAAACACGTTGACGACTTTGAAGTCATTAGCCGCTATCTGGAAGATCAAGCCAGTTTTTCCTTTAATTTAGGTGACTTTGACCGTATTTGGGAAGAGTATTTAGCGCATTGAGGTAATAGACATGACTGAAGAAAGAGTAGAACGCTTAAATTTTGGTGTTAAAGGCTTGATGTTTAATGATGAGGGAAAATTTCTAGCCCTGCATCGCTGGGATGCTCCTCAAAGTCCCAAGCTTGAGCTACCAGGAGGGCGTATTGATTTTGGGGAGACGATTGAAGAGACTCTTATTCGTGAGATCAGAGAGGAAACTAATCTGGAAGCTACTCCAATAGAACTCGTGACCACCTGGAACTATGTCAAACGGGATCAAACTTTTCAAGTGGTGGGGATTATTTATTTGGCTAGTGTCACAGATTTATCCACATTCAAACTGTCTGAAGAGCATGATAGCTATGCTTGGTTAGAATTATCGGAATTAGATCGCTTGGCTAGACATTTCAGAGAGCCGTTAGAAAAGCAGAAAGAAATTATCAGTGAACTAGTCAAACAGAAGCGATATGGAGTTGTTTAATCTGTATTTTAGAAAAGACTGGCATAGAGAGAAATCACGCTTGGCCGTGATTTTCTGGTATAATAGAGATAATTTAGAATAAGGAGTTTTGCCTTGCAAAAACACACGATTGATATTCGACTCAAGCACCCAGATGATGTGATGGCCTTATTTGGCACCAATGAACGTCACCTGAAACTATTAGAACAAGAATTTGATGTGGCCATTCATGCACGGACAGAGGTTGTTCAGGTCATCGGTCAAGAAGAGGCTGTTGAACTGACCAGGCTGGTTATTCAGGCCCTCTTGGTCTTAGTTGGCCGTGGTCTTCTGATTAACACTTCAGATGTTGTGACAGCGATTAATATGGCTCGAAATGATGAGATTAACAAGTTTGTCGCCCTCTATGAGGAAGAAATCATCAAGGACAACAGCGGCAAGGCCATTCGGATTAAGACATTGGGGCAAAAGGTCTATGTCGACAGTGTCAAACGCCACGATGTGGTCTTTGGGATTGGTCCTGCCGGGACAGGAAAAACCTTTTTAGCGGTGACCTTGGCCGTCACCGCTCTCAAGCGAGGACAAGTCAAGCGGATTATCCTGACCCGTCCTGCTGTAGAGGCTGGTGAAAGCCTCGGTTTCTTGCCAGGCGATCTCAAGGAAAAGGTGGATCCTTACCTTCGTCCTGTTTATGACGCCCTCTACCAGATTCTAGGAAAAGAGCAAACGACTCGTTTGATGGAAAGAGAGATCATTGAAATTGCTCCTTTGGCCTACATGCGAGGACGAACCCTGGATGATGCTTTTGTGATTTTGGATGAAGCCCAAAATACAACCATCATGCAGATGAAGATGTTCTTGACCCGTCTTGGTTTTAACTCTAAGATGATCATCAATGGCGACGTTAGTCAAATTGACTTGCCACGCAACGTCAAATCAGGCTTGATTGATGCCAAGGACAAACTGGGCCATATTTCCCAAATTGATTTTGTGTACCTATCTGCCAAGGATGTGGTGCGCCACCCTGTGGTAGCCGACATTATCAAGGCCTACGAAATAGAGGCAGTGCATAGCTTTTCTGCAAAACAAGAAAGAGCGGACACAGAGTCTCCAGACGTAGCCCTTAACCAAGTGGACTAAAATGGAGCTTGCCTCCATTTTCTATTTTTAGAGAGGAAATAGTGTGTTTTTAGCGATAAATGAAATCAAGCAGGCCAAGTTTCGGTATGGCCTCATTATCAGCCTTATGTTGTTGATCTCCTATTTGGTCTTTTTCTTGGCTGGTTTGGCAAATGGTCTAGCCAATCTTAACCGCAGCGGGGTGGATATCTGGCAAGCTGATGCCATTTTGCTCTCTGAGGATGCTTTTCAAACCCTGACACTCTCTAAGATTGAAAAAGAGACGATAGACCAGGTCGAGGCAGAAGAAAAAGCAGCATTGGCCCTGCAATCTACAGTCATTTGGACAAGTCAAGCCCCTTCTGATGAGGATAAGGTCAAGGCGACTATTTTTGCTGTAGACCAGTCCAGTTTTTTGGCTCCCAAGGTCCTTGAGGGGCGAGCTATTTTTGACAAAAATCAAGCCCTTATTTCCAAGCGTTTGGCCAGAGAAAATGCCTATCAGATTGGCGATACCATCAAGCTAGCAAAGTCGGACATGGCCTTAGAGATTGTGGGAATCACTCAGGAAGCCAGCTACAATGTTGCCCCACTTATCTATACTGATTTTGAAACCTATGACCGCTTGCTAGCAGACCTCAATCCGCCTATGCAGGGAAAAATCAATGCCTTGGTGGTACAAGGTTCATTGACAGCTTATCCCAAAGAGAGTCTTGAGAAACTTTCTATTTCAGACTTCATCAATCAAATACCAGGCTACTCTGCTCAGGTATTGACCTTTGGCTTTATGATTGGATTTTTGGTCTTGATTGTGGCGATTGTGATTGGGATTTTTATGTATGTCTTGACCATGCAAAAGACACAGATCTTTGGTGTCATGAAAACCCAAGGGATTTCTACAGCCTATATCGGACGATCTGTCCTCATTCAAACATTGATTTTGGTTCTTGTGGGGGTGAGTTTGGGCTTAGCTCTGACTGTCTTGTCTGCCCTTCTTCTTCCAAGTCAGGTCCCATTTTTGATGAACTGGATGTTGAATGGAGCTATTTGCCTAGGCCTTGTCTTGTGTTCTATTCTAGGTAGCCTCTTTTCAGTAGGAATTGTGGCAAAAATTGATCCACTAAAGAGCATTAGTTAGGAGGTTGTATGCCAGCGTTAGAATTAAAAGGAGTGAGCAAGGTGTTTCATGATGGGGACCAGGAAATCCTCGCCTTGAAGCCAACGGATTTTTTGGTGGAGAAGGGAGAGTTTGTCGCCATCATCGGACCTTCGGGTTCGGGAAAGTCAACCTTTTTAACCATAGCAGGAGGCCTGCAACAACCCAGTCAAGGCCAGGTTTTTGTCGGTCAGACAGAGTATAGTCGTCTGTCTGAGAAGCAACGGGCAGCCCTGCGGTTTGATCAGATTGGCTTTATCTTGCAGAGCTCCAATCTGATCCCTTATTTGACAGTGGAACAGCAATTGATATTGGTGGATAAGATTACCAAGAAAGAGCACAGACAGGTCCGCCATCAGCTACTAGACGACTTAGGCTTGAGCCATTTAATGAACAAGTTGCCCAAGGAAATTTCAGGAGGCGAGCGCCAGCGGGTAGCCATTGCCAGAGCACTCTACCATGATCCAGAGATTATTCTAGCGGATGAGCCGACGGCTAGCTTGGATAGCAATCGGGCCTATGAGGTAGTCTCTTTACTAGCCCAAGAAGCCAAAAAGCGCCAGAAAGCCATCGTAATGGTCACGCATGATTTACGCATGATCGAGGGTTGTGATCGGGTCTATGAGATGAAGGATGGCCTGCTTTCTCAAAAACATCTCTAATCTTTGCAAACACTTTCATAAGAGACTTGCTTATGATACAATAGACTACATAAGTATTGGATTATAAGGAGGCTTGAGATGTCAACACTCGCACGTTTGCAAAATGGATCGGATATTAGGGGCATCGCTATTGAGACCAAAGAATGGGATGTCACCCTGACACAAGAAGCGGTCAAAAGTATTGCATCTGGCTTGATTGCCTGGCTACGAAAAGATAATGAGGAGGCCTATCAGGCGGGAACTCTTCGCATCGGGGTGGGACGTGATAGCCGCCTTAGTGGCCCTCAGTTGGCCCAGACCCTCATGGAAGAAGCAGTTGCCCAAGGGGTTGAGGTCCTTGATTTCGGCTTGGCGACTACACCAGCCATGTTTATGGCGACCCAATATGAAGAATTTTCTTGTGATGCAGGTGTCATGATTACCGCTAGTCATTTGCCTTACTACTTTAATGGGATTAAGATTTTTTCTAAAAAAGGCGGAGCAGAGCATGAAGACATTGACTTTATTCTAGAAAATATCTCGCCACAAGAAAACGGAAAGTCTGGACAAATAATCAAGGCGGATATCCTGACACCTTATGCCGCAAACCTGGTTGAAAAAATTAGAAATGGAAGTGGTAGTGGCGCCGAGAAGCCCCTATCTGGAATGAAGATTATTGTCGATGCTGGAAATGGGGCAGGAGGCTTTTTTGCGGATCAGGTCCTAGCCGTTTTAGGCGCTGATGTCACGGGTTCTCAATTTTTAGAGCCAGACGGGACCTTCCCGAACCACATCCCTAATCCAGACAACAAGGAAGCCATGAAGAGTATCCAGGATGCGGTCTTGGCTCATGAGGCGGATTTGGGGATTATATTTGATACCGATGTGGACCGGGCAGCAGTCGTTACTGGAAAAGGGGAGATCCTTAACCGCAACAACCTGATTGCGGTCCTCAGCCAGATTGCCCTGAGCGAGCATCCAGGGACCAGCATCGTCACTAATTCGCCAACTTCTGATCACCTCAAGGACTTTATCGAGAGTTTAGGTGGCAAGCAAATTCGTTATATTTCAGGCTACCGCAATGTTATCAACAGGGCTATTGAGGCCAATGAAGCTGGAGTTGATTGCCAGTTGGCCATTGAAACCAGTGGCCATGCAGCCTTTAAGGAAAATTATTTCTTGGATGATGGGACCTATGCAGCCGCAAAAATTCTTATGTTACTGCCTAAGCTGGCTGAAAAAGGCCAAACAGTAGATGATTTGATCGCGGACCTGAAACAGCCTGCTGAGACCCAAGAGGTCCGCTTCAAGCTAGAAACAGAAGATTTCAAGAGCCTTGGTAAGAAAATCATTGCGAATTTGGCAGGGCACCAAGTAGCAGGCTTTACCGTCAATCCAGAAAATGAAGAAGGCATCCGCTATAGTCTGTCAGAACCTTTTGGCAAGGGCTGGTTTTTACTTCGTCTCAGCCTGCATGAACCCCTCTTGGTCTTGCAGGTGGAAAATGATGAGAAGGGCCATATTCCTGCTGTTTTGACGGAAATCAGTCGCTTCTTAGACCGCTATCCAGAGGTCAACCAAAGTAAATTGAAAGAATTGATTTAAAGGCTCTTTGTCAATTGTAGTGAATTGCGAAAAGCCAAACTCTGGAGAGGACCAATTTGGTCTTCTCCTTATATTTTAAAACAGGTGAATTGTGAATTGCGTAACGATTCTATTGACAACATGGTAGGGAAGTGATACAATAAGAGAACGCGTTACCAATTTTATATTAATGTTCTTTTTATACTTAACAAAAATCAGAATCTGAAGTATAATAGTTATATGACATTTACACAAGAACAAATCACAGAACTCAAATCAGCCCTCAAGGATAAACA
>NZ_JBEPLO010000034.1:0-22757 GCF_040545225.1 Streptococcus rupicaprae
ATCTTCATAACTTCACCCTGCACGTTTGGTTCGTCTTCTTTAATTTTCAATGGTCTTCATCGCCTCCTTGCGAGACAACTATCTTAGTATATCACTTCCTCTTTAACCTGTCAACACTTTTTTGAAACTTTTTTTATCTTTTTTTCTCAAAACTGTTTCGCCTTTGAGTTCCCTGTGACAACTTCATTATTCTATCACCTTGACCTCCATTTGTCAATACCCTTGCCCCGACTTTTGTTTGATGGATTCTTCTATTAGGTAGCAATGGCGAGTGGATAGCCAACTACCCACCCTCGTTTGCCATCACCTGGTTAATGCTTTTCACCTTCTCCTATCCCTTAAAATCTTTCAGATAGCCCTTAAGGTCACGTATCATCTCTTTGCGTCCATTGAATTGCTCGCCTCCTAGCAGCTTATCGTAGTGCTCCTTTAATGACTCAGGAAGTTGCGATCGATACTGCAAAAGCATGTCTCGTAAAATCAGACGGTCTTCCATCGCCATCTCTCGAATGTGTAGCTTATGGGCTATCGCTCCTACCTCCTCATATGCCTGACGGTTTATCCGACGCTTGTAACTTTCCTGCTTACGAACCGTGTCCAAGACATAGTTGCGAAACTTGGTCTTGAAGTACCGATACAGGTCCTCTTCGCGTTCTTCAATCCCTGGACATTCTAGCAGCAATCGGGACAATATAATCATCCCTTCTTGATCCCAGTCCGACTGGTCCCATAGCTGAATGTAGTATTCCTTCCGCGTCTTATGCACAATACCTGTGACCTTCGCATAAATTCTTTCGAAGCGCATCGTTACCTCCTATATCTAACTTTAGTTCAGTCTACTACTTCTTCTGCTAATTGAAACAGCCTTTTCATAAACGGTCTCTTTTTGAGCACGAACGGTCTATTCCTAGTTATTACTAGGCCACAGAGAACTCGATTTTCGCGTTCCAACCTCAACTTCACTCCTGTGCAAAAAAAAACTCCCAGAGGCTTTCCTCTAGGAGTTTGTATCTTATAAAAAGGGGGATATCTGTTATTACTGTTATGCTTCGCCTTTGTTTTTCTTGATGATGTCTTCTTGTACTGACTTAGGAACATCTTCATAGTGGTCAAAGACCATCATGAAAGTACCGCGTCCTTGAGTCGCTGAACGAAGAACAATCTAATCGTCAACAGTCCCTTTAACGGAATATTCCGATTTGGCTTCTCGGAGATTAAAACAATATTTCACAAAAATATCATATCCCTCACATAAGTTCTAAATTTCCGCTTTTACGCGATTTTTGTTCCATTATTTCTAATAAAATAGTTCCTATACCTAAGAAAGCAATCCCTAGTAATCCTTCTTCAACTAATAATTGATGAAAATAATCAGGCAATTGACCTTCCATTATTCCCTGTGCAATTTTTATTGACCGTGTCAAAGGTAGGCATTTGGTAAATCCTTGTAGCGTAATAGGAAGTTTATCAAGCGAAAAATTGGCTCCCGTAAAGATCAGTAATAATTTACTGATCAAATTTAAGATGAGATTAACTTCGCTACTCACCAGAATAAAGCAAGCAAGAACATACCCAAAACTCATGGAAACAAAAATGGAAACCATCAGTAATAAAAGAAACCAGCCAAGCAATTGAGTTGACCAGGTTATCCCCATGATTAGACTAACCAAGGTAAGGCCAAACACTACCGTGACCATACTAGATAACATGGCACTAAGCATGCTAGACAGAAAGACCTCTTGCACCCTGGTTCTAGAAGCAATCAACAGGCTCAAAGTTCCATGATACTTTTCTGTCAACAATTGTGTTCCGACTCCAAACAAAGCTTGAAAAGAAGAAAGTAATAAGGCATTGCCAATCATCCATTTTTTCACTTCATTAGGCCCATAAATATAGTAAGCTGCTAAGGCAAACAAGAGAGTCTGTGCAATTGGTGGAATCAGATCAAAAAGGACGTACGTTTTCCAATCCGATAACAGTGATTCTTGCTTGTAAGCAAAGCCAATTCTCCTAAAAAAACGATAGTTTTTTTCCATTTTTAATAGACCTCCAAACTGGCTTCTACACGACATCTTTTTTCAACTTTCATTAAAGCTAGATAAGCTAAAGTAAAATTAAGCAGGGTCAGCCCACTCAATACTAGAAACACCCTAGTCAATTCTTGAGGCGATTCGCCATAAACTACCAAGTAAAGCCCCTTCATCATCCACGTCGGCGAAAGACAGTAGCCAATCCACTGAATTGGTTTCCATAGCAGATCAATTGGAAACACCATACCTGTCATAAGCAAAAAAGGGTACTCTATCGTATTCATCAACAGTTGTGCAACCCTCGAGAGAGTAAACGCCGAGCACATCAACAATCCTAAACTTACAAAACTCAAAACTGCCAATAAAATCAATAGAATCAAAGCCGAGAGATGCTTAACTGCTATAGTTCTTCCAAATATTAGAAGGACAAAGCCGATATTCAAACCAAAAGTAACTAATCCCCAAATACTGTTTCCCAGCAACTTTCCAAAAAGAATCTTCTTAAATCCCGCAGGAGCTGTAAATAGAACTGGCAATGTACCCATATATTTCTCACGGTTAATATCACCCGCTGAAGAAAAACAGATGATGGTCCAAAAAGAGGATAGGGAGGACCCTAAAATAGCATAAAGAGTAAATTGAGTGGCAGATTTTTCTGAGTACATCATCCCTAATAGGATGGCGTTACACAAAGGGTTTAAAAAGAGACAGTAACGAAACATGCTTCTCGCAAAAGCTTGTTTCATGTGAACCCACGCACTTGAAAAAATGACTCTCATCTCAACCCCTTTCCACCAATGCAATGTATATATCCTCTAGTGTAACTTCCAATTGCTCTTGCTGATTTAGTTTCTTTGCCAGGATGGCCTCTCTTTCAACATCTGTGATAAGAGAAGCCAACTCTCCCAAAGTACCACAAGTTATCAATTGTCCTTTATTGATAATAGCAATACGATCACATAACTCCTCTGCTTCAGCCATGTAGTGAGTTGTCAACAGGACCGTTTTCCCCCTAGCAGCCATTTCCTTAATCAACTGTCGCAATTCCATTGCCCCTACAGGATCCAAGCCGATGCTCGGCTCATCCAAAAAAATAATTTCCGGATCATTAAGCAAGGCTCTGGCAATTTGAAGCCGTTGCTTCATTCCTTTTGAGAAAGTTTCAACACGACGGTTGGCAACTTTCCCTAGTCCTACCAAGTCAAGCAATTCTGATACTAACGGTCTCTGTTCTTTCCTAGAAATCTTATACAAATCCGCAAAGTAAAAAAGATTATCTTCAGCAGTGAGTCTGTAATAAAGACTCCTTTCTCCTCCGAAGACAAAATTGATTCGCTCGCGAATCTTAGCCTCATCCTTGAAAACATCATACCCCAGAATGCTTACTTGCCCAGATGTCGGCAAGAGCATCGTTGACAAAATCTTAATGATTGTAGACTTGCCAGCCCCATTTTGACCAAGCAGGCCAAAAATCTCTCCTCTTTTCACATCAAACGAAACCTCCTTGACTGCCTTAACAATCCGGCTCTCCTTCTTGAAGAATCCAGACTCAGTTCCATAGGTCCTAGACAAATTTTCGACCTTGATGATTGATTCCATAAGCCTCTCCTTTTGTTCGATATTTATAGAATAAGATTATAATAGAATATTTTGCATAAGTCAAGCAAAAAAGCAGAACATTTCCTTGCTCTGCTTCTCATTTATTCTTCAAACGTTTTAAGATCCAGATCTTCTACTATGGTTTTTAGAAGCTGGTCAAGGTTTTTCTTAGATAGACTGTAGTACTTAGCTGTTTTTACTGGTTCTTCCACCACTAAACCATTCTCCGATAAAGCGGTCATATGATGAGAAATAGTTGATGGTGCCAATTTCAAAGCCTTAACAATTTCTTGTCCCTTCATAGGTCCCGACTGAGACAAGAGCATTAGAATCCGATATCGAGTCTCATCTGCAAAAGCCTTAACAACTGCCACTGTGTTTTCTGGATTTTTCTCAGCATTCTCTAAACGACAAAAAACGAATTGCTTGGCCCCATTAGTTTCATCTTCATCAAACAAACGAAGGCATCTTGAGGGGAGCAAAAGAGATGGAATAAAATAAGTCATCTCATAAGGCCCGCGATTCCGAAACTGTTTCCCCATCAATTCTTCAGACAAAGAAAGCGGATCAAGCTTCTCTAGTCGAGAATTCACCTTTTCTTGAAACACCTGAGCTTTTTGCTTATTTTGAGCAAGCCTTGTCTCTAACCCATCGGAAAGAATGAGCTTCGCCAGATCAAGATATTCTTTGAGATAACGGTCACTTTCCCTGATAAAAGCAACAAATCCTAAATAGCTGGAACAATAGTTCTGAACCTTTCCGTAAAGATCATCTAGTATCTTCTCATCGACCAGTGCCGCCTTAAGATCTTCTTTGGTAGCTTCAGCCAAATGAGACCAGGGTGCTAGAGACCACAACCGCTCTTCTTCTGGCAACCCTAACAGGTAAGCTTCAAATTCTTCTAAGCTAAAATCAACAGTATCAAAATCTAACAAACATTCCAGCACAAAAGCACCTGTCAACTCTTTTACTGCCCCATAAGTTTCAAAAAGGTGACGAAAAGACTGCTGCCATTCGTTTACCCGCGACCTAGAAAAAAATAAATCCGTAGAAGCGCGCCTAGATTCTCCTAACAGCAGATTATAAACGCCTAGTAAAGCCTCTAAATGCGGTAGAAAATGGTAAACCTTTGATAAAAGTTGAGGATTAGAATAAGACATACAGTTCTCCACAAGTTGTTTAAAATCACTGATGACTATCATCGGCAATAATCAAATCAGGTCGGGTAGTCCAATCAAAATAAAAGTCATCTATCTTTTACCTTGACCTTTTTAGCCATGAAAATAGGTAAGGTAATTTTAAATAACCCTGACCAATTTCCTATTATCTATTATAGCAAGCTCTCAAGAATTAATCATCCCGTTGGATGTTTTTTATTCCAGATTTTATTTTTCGCTTTAAGTCATAACCACCCGTGAAAACGGGTGGCTTGTACACCGGCTATAAGCCGTTAAACTCCAGCAGCGTCTAAAGACGCTCGCTGAACGTTGTTCAGGTTATGCTTCTATTACTTGACTATTGCCCGTAACAACGGGCTTTTATCTTGTTCTAAATCCTCCATCTGAAAAGGGATCTTCGTATTCTTTAACGCTCAACTTATCTAGAGCTATGTCGTCCTTCTCTTGCTCGCGAATATACTTCGCTACTGTTTGTTCGTTTAATCCGATAGTACTGACGTAATAACCCCTCGCCCAAAACTTACGATTTCCGTATTTATACTTTAAATTCGCATGTCTATCAAATATCATCAAAGCACTCTTACTTTTTAAATATCCCATAAAATCGGAAATCGCTAGTTTGGGTGGTATCAGCACAAGCATGTGAACGTGATCTGGCATCATGTGCCCTTCTATAATTTCTACTCCTTTGTACTGGCATAGATGACGGAAAATATCGATGAGGTCTTGTCTAATTTTATAGTAGATGGACTTTCTACGATACTTCGGAGTGAAGACGATGTGATATTTGCACATCCATTTGGTGTGTGATAAACTATAACTGGTTTTAGCCATTTATTTTTCCTTTCTGTATCTAACCTGAACAATTAGATTATACTAGGAAAAATAAATGGAAGCTAGAAGCCTTATCAGCCACCAGCTTAGCTGGTGGTTTTCTCATTTTTCTCTCCGAGAAAAACTGGCTGGAAGCCATAATAGAAAACCCCCGCCAAAAGCAGGGGTCAATTAGAAGTTGTCTGACTCTAATTGCTATTCTGGGAAACTTGATTAAGCTTCGATTTCAGTAACGATACCTGAACCAACAGTACGTCCACCTTCACGGATAGAGAAAGTAGTACCTTGTTCTACGGCGATTGGGTGGATAAGTTCTACTGAGATAGTTACGTTATCACCTGGCATTACCATTTCAGTACCTGCTGGCAACTCGATTGAACCAGTTACGTCAGTTGTACGGAAGTAGAATTGTGGACGGTAGTTGTTGAAGAATGGAGTATGACGTCCACCTTCTTCTTTAGACAAGATGTAAACTTCACCTTTAAATTTAGTGTGTGGGTTGATTGAACCTGGTTTAGCGATAACTTGACCACGTTCGATTTCGTCACGTTGCACACCACGAAGAAGGATACCTACGTTATCGCCGGCAAGACCTTCATCAAGTTGTTTACGGAACATTTCAACACCAGTAACAACTGCTTTTTTCTTCTCTTCTTTGATACCAACGATTTCGATTTCATCGTTGACACGAACTGTACCACGGTCGATACGTCCTGAAGCAACTGTACCACGACCAGTGATTGAGAACACGTCTTCGACTGGCAACAAGAGTGGCTTGTCAGTGTCACGAACTGGCTCTTCGATGTACTCATCAACAGTGTTCATCAATTCCATGATGATGTCTTCGTACTTAGCATCACCTTCAAGGGCTTTAAGAGCTGAACCTTGAACAACTGGAAGATCATCACCTGGGAAGTCGTATTCAGACAAGAGGTCACGGATTTCCATTTCAACCAATTCAAGCAATTCTTCGTCATCAACCAAGTCAACTTTGTTCATGAAGACGATAAGACGTTTAACACCTACCTGACGTGAAAGCAAGATGTGCTCACGAGTTTGTGGCATTGGACCGTCAGTTGAAGCTACTACAAGGATCGCACCATCCATCTGAGCAGCACCAGTGATCATGTTTTTAACGTAGTCCGCGTGTCCTGGAGCGTCGATGTGTGCATAGTGGCGTTTTTCAGTTTCATACTCAACGTGTGCAGTGTTGATAGTGATACCACGTTCGCGCTCTTCTGGAGCAGCATCGATAGACGCATAGTCTTTCGCTTGGTTAACTGATGATGGAAGACGACGTGCCAAAACAGTCGTGATCGCAGCAGTCAAAGTAGTTTTACCGTGGTCAACGTGTCCGATAGTACCAATGTTAACGTGTGGTTTACTACGGTCAAATTTTTCTTTTGCCATTTGAGTAAATGCCTCCAATAAAATATATTTTATAGAAAGACCGTAGGCAATACAGTCTAACTTTCCTTTCTATTCTATCAAATTGTAGGGAAAATGCAAGTCTTTTACCTGTTTTTCCTCAGATTATTCTTTACCCAAGGTATAATAAGGTTGATTTGGGATAGAAATACCTATAGAGGTAGCGTAAATCCAGTCCATTTCCTCTAGCTGTGCAAAATCTTCGGCACGACCCGTCACAATAACCCCACCAAATCTCGCATTAGACATCCCTTCTTTTGCTTCATCTAAAAAACTAGCCAAATCTTGGTTTAATAGTTCCTCCTCTGATGAAATTTTCTCCTTCTCCCTCTCTTCATAAACTTTGTTTAAAATATCTTGAAATTCGTTGAAGGACTGTTCTAAATAGGTCTTTCTTGGTTTCCAACCAAACAAGTTTCCCAAGGGCAACTTAGAAGAATTAAGTTTTGTTTCGCTACCAATCCATAGCCAATTAACTTTTAGGTTTTTTGGAATCATTGTCTGGATTTCTTCAAAAGTATACCGTTGTTTAAAGGTTATAGCAACTTCGACCAGTTGATTTTTCATCTGAGAAACGTAGGATAGTTCTTGAGCTGGTTTTCTGATAATATCTTCTGGGCCATATTCTGCTTGAGGGTTGAAAAAAAGAGGACTCTTCAGATGTTTTTTAGGACTGTAGGCCATCTCTGTTGCATCCTGAATCAAACTAGCTGGCCTAACATATTCCAAAGAATGATCTTGATTAAAACCACTAGTAGAGTAGGTTGCCTCAAGCTCATCATAAGGTACTTTTACGCCAAGAATATCTTTTACCAAGTATTCTTTATATTCCCCTCCGAAATTTTTCATGCGCATTGAATGCGAACCAAGATGAATGTTTGGAAAAGCTACAGTCACCCTTTGGAAGTAGTAGTCTTGTAAACGACTATAATTATTTTGTGCCATTAACTCCAAAAGCATGAAACCTGTTAAAACCAGTCCTATCCCTAGAATAGTTACCACAGTCGAAATTAAAATAGTTCGTTTCACCGATTTTTTTTGTCGTTTTTTCGTCAATATCTCAAATGTTTCCATTGTAAACTCCTTCTTTTTCCAATAAATCTTTCAGTGTTTGTCGTCCTCGGAGCAAGTCCATTTTGATCTTACTCTGTGAACTACCAGCGATATGGGCCATTTCCTGAATCGAAAAGCCCTGAAAATAGTAAAGGTCAAGAGCCAGTCGCTGGGCTTTGGGGAGGTTGCTGATGGCATCTCGAAGGTCATCATAGTCCCCCTTATCACAAAACAGTAACTCTTCTGGCCTAAAGAATTCTTTTTGTAAAATCTCATGGTACTTCTTATCCCTGCGATAGAGGTCAATGTAGCGCCTGATTGCCGTACGGTACATCCAGGCACGGATTTTTGCTCCAGGAAGGATAAATTCCGCTTCCAATAGTCGAACAAAAACATCCTGTAACACATCTTCTGCATCGCTTGGCTTGACCCCTGAAGCAACCAAGTAAGCTACCACTTCCTTTGCCCAACTAATCAGTTGCTCGCTGTATGCATCCAGCTTCATTTACCCCTCCTTTCACTAATATGACGAATGAGTATCCCTCCAGGTCACATCTTTCTTTCATTTTAGCGATTGTTTGGATAAAAAGAAAGAGCCAGCGGCTCTTACTCAATCTTGTAACTGGTGGTAAGGGTGAATCAGAATACTTTCACCAATATTGGAGGCAAAAATCCATTCTTTACCTTCCAAATCTGAAAAATCTTCCGCTCGACCCGTCAAAATCACACCAGAAAAACGGGCTGTTTTGACATCTGGATTGGCTTTCAAATAAGCAGCAACCTCTTTTTTCTGACTATAGATTTCTCCTTTAGCGGTTGAGAGCGAATGATTAAGCCAGTCCCGGTCTAATGCAAGCTGTAAATTCTCGGTGAAATCCTGATAGCTCATTTGCCATACGTCTTCTTTTTCTTTATCGGTACTGTCCTTGCCATCTCTAACCAAATAAGGGTTAAGCGAAAAACCAATCTGCTCTTCCGGAGTAAACATAGCTGTATCATAAAGATTGGAATCCGTTCCAATCCAGTACCAGTTGACCATCAATTGTTCTGGAATTTTGTTTGTAATTTCTTCCAGAGTATAAGATTTGTCAAAGGTCACTGCCATCTCAACAGCATAGCCTTTCATTTGAGGCAAAAAAGCAATATCTTGGGTCTTTTTCATATGAAAACCATGTTCCTGGTTGTAATCATAACTGGTGTTGTAAAACATAGGAGACTTATAACCAGATCCCAGTGTATAGGTTGCCGTCTGATAAGGAGTTGTGTCCGTACGCGCTCTGCCGTTTATATAACTTCTACGCTTCCATGCCCCATACGGCGCATTGATATCCTCATAGGGAACTTTGATGCCTGCAATATTTTTAACTCGGTCTAAATAATAATAACCTGAAAACTCGGATGTGGGCTCAAATACGCTATAATTGTATTGCACATTAGGATAAGCAATCTTATGCATGCGGTCATAGTAGTCCCTAGTTTCTTCTGCACTTTGCCAGGTTCTTATTGACATGATTTTAAAGCTTATCAGCAAGATGACCAGAGTCAGCAGGACACTCAAAACAGTTACAAGGACCACTGTTCTTCGCTTGTTTTTTTTAGCAATCTGTTCAAATTTTGATAAAGTCTTCATAGGTCAATTCCCTTTCCTTAATCCATTTTTTTAGCTGGTTGCGCCCCCGCATAAGGTCTATTTTAACCTTGCTAGGTGAAATATGTAAGATACGACTAATCTCTTTAACTGAAAAATCCTGAAAGTAATAAAGTTCCAGAATCAAGTAGTACTTATTCGGCAATACAGTCAATAAATCATATAGCTCACTAGTATCTACCCGATCCATCGAAATAAGACCTCCATCAAAAAATTCTTGTTGCAAAATTTCTTGATAGCGTCTGTTTCTACGGTATTTATCAATATAGTGTCGGATTGCCACTCGGTACATCCACGCTCGAAGCTTTTCTTTGGGAACAACAAACCTTCCTTCTAACATTTTCAGAAAAACATCTTGGGTGACATCCTCTGCATCCGCTCGATTGATTCCCGATTTGATGAGGTGGCGAACTATTTCTTCAGCAATCCCTACTAATTCTTTCTCATACTGGTCCAGCTCCACGCCTATCTCCTCCTTCCTCACTTATATAACGAATTATGTTGAAGTTTGGTTACAAGCCAAGAAAAAAATCCTAGAAACTCGATGAATTTCTAGGATTGATAGATGTTAGCCAGAATTTCGTAGACCGGTTGCTACCCCGTTGATGGTGGTATGGATCAGTTTGCGGGCCTCCTGTTCAGGCATTCCTTGGCGGATGCGCTTGATTAGTTCTATCTGCAGGTAATTCAAGATATTAAAGTAAGGCATCCGGTGTTTTAGACTTTCCTTCAAGAAATCATTATCCGCCAGCAATTCTTCTTCATTTTCGATAGCTAGGATGATGTTTTTGGTCAATTGCCATTCATCAAGAATGGTATTGAAAACATCGCGGACCTCAGGTTCTTTACAAAGCTGGGCATACTTAAAAGCAATGTTCATATTGGTTTTAGATAATACCATGTCAACATTTGACAGGAGTGACCTAAAGAAGGGCCAACTCTGATACATTTTTTGGAGTTTGGCTAAATTGGCTTCATCCTTATCCATAAAGCGTTTAAAACTAGAACCAACGCCGTACCAACCAGGGAGCATGACACGGTTCTGTGACCATGAAAAGACCCAAGGAATCGCACGCAAGCCACCGATATCCGTAATCGTTTTACGGGCGGCCGGTCGTGACCCGATATTGAGTTTGGAGATGGATTGGATCGGACTGGCTTCAAAGAAATAGTCATAAAACTCTGGCGTCTCAAAAACCAATTGACGGTAAATCTGATAACTGTCTGCCACAATGGCATTCATGGTCTCACGGTAGTCGTCAATCTCGTTTGGATCAGTCAACATGGGCGTCACCATCCGATCAAGCGTCGCAGATAAGAGCATTTCAAAGTTGAAATAAGCAGCGTCCTTGTTACCATACTTGTTACCAATCACTTCCCCCTGCTCGGTCACACGGATGCGGTCCTTGATTGAACCGAAGGGCTGTGAGGTAATGGCGGCATAAGATGGGCCACCGCCACGGCCAACGGTCCCGCCACGGCCATGGAAGAAGGTGATCTTAACGCCATTATCTCGGCCAATTTTCGTCAAATCATTTTGTGCTTTGTAGAGGGTCCAGCCAGATGATAAGTAGCCACCGTCCTTGTTAGAGTCGGAATAGCCTAGCATGATTTCCTGATAACCTTTGTTGGAGGCCATCCAGTTTTGGACAATCGGCAACTGCAAATAGTCGGTCATAATTTGATTGGCATTTTCAAGGTCTTC
Source organism: Streptococcus rupicaprae (assembly GCF_040545225.1). Classification (NCBI taxonomy): domain Bacteria; kingdom Bacillati; phylum Bacillota; class Bacilli; order Lactobacillales; family Streptococcaceae; genus Streptococcus; species Streptococcus rupicaprae. The sequence continues at coordinate 11,476 of NZ_JBEPLO010000034.1, forward strand.
GATGGTTTCAAACAGAGGCACAATCTGCACACGCGCTTGGTCGCTATCAACCAGACCTGCTTCCTTGAGCATGATAGCCAACTCTAGCATGTCTGAAACACTTTCCGTGTGAGAGATGATATTCTGCTTGATAACAGCTTCTCCCAAACGATCCTTCAAGCGGCGCGCCATTTGGAAGATGGCTAGCTCCCCTTGGAGCACATCAGATTTCTCTACATGTGTTGCAGACAGGATGCGAGGGTCTTGGGTCAATTGTTTGATCAGGACAGCCACCTTGTCTGACTCGGATAAGCTAGCGTAGTCAGGCTCGATATTGGCTGAGGCCAAGAGTTCAGCCACACAGGCCTCATGAATGGATGAATCTTGACGCATATCGATAGAGGCCAAGTAGAAACCGAATACCTCAACTGCTTCTAGAAGTTCTGTAAAGGTTCCTGACAACAGATTCTCCGCATTGTTTTCAATCAGGGACTCCCGAATCAGACCCAAATCGTGCTTAAAGGCATCAATATCTGCATAGCGGGGTTCCAGGTCCTGGCCATCCAAGAGATAAGCCCGCGTATTTTGGAGGTTCTGACGAATGTAGTAAAAAGCCTTACGGTAAGGTTCTTTTTCTCGGTAAACCGACGCATCTGTAGAACGCTCCGCCATTTCCAAAACAGCCTGACTGGTCTTAACGAAGCTACTAGACAGGGCGATATCCCGATACAGCTGATATAGTTTTTGATCATAGTAGTTAAAAATAACTTCTGCCTGGGTTAGAGCTGACTGTTCAAGCGTTTCGGCGGTCACAAAGGGATTGCCATCACGGTCACCACCGACCCACATGCCCATCTGAATCGGCCGAGGGTTCTGTAACAGGATTCCTTTTTCTGCAGCCAGGCGCTTGTACTCCGTCTGCAAGTTAGTGATAGCCTTGATAATGGAAAAATCATAGTAAGACATAACGTTAGTGATCTCGTTAGAAACCTTGAGTTTTTTCTCCCGAATCATATCTGTCTGCATCATAATTTCAATATAACGGTGAAGATCCGCATACCACTTATCACCATTAACCAGACCAGCTTTTACATCCCTGTGTTTGCGAAGCAAGTGATGCAGGTGGTTGGTCAATTCTAGCATGGTCTCCCGCTGAACTTGGGTCGGATGGGCTGTTAGTACCGGAACCACTTGTACGCTCTCAAGGATTTCTGCCGCATTTTCAGCCTGAGCCACCTGCTCAATCGTTGTCGCAATCCGTCCCAGATAGTCTTCCTTGGTGTTGTTCTTCCGGTTGATTTCATAGGCCAGATCCACATCTTCTAAAATATTGATCAAAAGCGGTAAAATCGAAAAATAGCGGGCGATGGTATCCATCTCATTACTCTTTAGCTCCCCAACCAGCTGATCAATCTCTTGATACTGGTCTACCATGGCTAGACGCTTTAAATTCTGGATCTTATCAAAGGTCTCTGGTTCAACCAATTTTTGGGTCACCTGATCAAGGATATGCGTCAAAATACTCGCCTCTTCCTTCATCATTAGTTGGTTGGCATTGCTCTCTAGTTTTGGACTGACCATTGGGAATCTCCTCTACAATAGATTTCTACTATCATACCATTTTAAACACTAAAAAGACAATAGCTAACCATTTCTCCTTACACATTTTTTTCAGAAACGAGCTAAAAGTTCCTAGATATCATTGATAATAATATAGAGACTGATTATTTCTGTGCGAAAGCAGTAAAGCAAAAAGAACTCCGTCACCGAGGAGCCCTTTTTCTACTTTCTGCTACGTTAAAGCGTAGAGCATTGATTCTGAAAAGCGCAACCAAACACTCCATTCCAAGCGTTCTCCCAAGTATTTTGGATCCTATCCTGCATTTGTGATTGACAAGCCTTCAAAACAAACATCATGCAGAAGATAGTCCCTGTTAGCCTAAGTCAGCCTTTCTTTGTTGTTAATCAAAACTGTGTCACTTCCATCTGACGTTCTAGAGCATCCCGCTTCTCACTGGCATCAATGTTAAGCACAAAGGCTATCGCCAGAGAAATGGTTAAAAGACTGTTCCCTCCCTGAGATAAGAACGGGAAGGTAACACCTGTCGAAGGAATCAGACCTGACATGCCTCCGATATTGACAAAGGTCTGCATGAGCAACATGCCACCTACACCCATGGCCATCATGGCATTGAAGGGATTCCTAGCCCTAATGCCAACGAGGAAGATACGTAAAATCAAGAAAAATAACAAGGCCAAAATCAAGCTAGCACCCACTAGCCCTAGTTCTTCTAAAACAATGGAAAAGACAAAATCAGTATGCGCCTCTGGTAGATAACCGTTCTTCTCAATTGAATTTCCTAGGCCTAGACCAAACCAACCACCGTTAGTCATGGCATAGTAAGAGTTAGTCATTTGCAGACCAGCCCCTCTCGGATCAACAAAGGGATCAAAGAAGGCACTAAATCGTCTTGCAACATAACCGAAAACAGGAATATTGGCCATTGTCTCCACACCAACTAACCAAATCATACCCAGAAAGGCACCAGCTCCTACAAAAATACCGCCAAAAATCACTTGAAACCACCGAAAACCAATCCCTGATACGGCCACCATGACGGCAACCGTCAAGGTAATAATCACCGCATTTCCCAAGTCTGGCATAATAACCACAAGACCGATTAAGAGGCCACTAATTGTCCGCCAATCCGTAAAACTTCGTGGCAAGAGTGTATTTTCCGTGATAACCTGATAGTCATAGGTGCCTATCAGGTTTTGAATTTTAGAAAATTTGTAAGCCAGATACCAAACTATGATCAACTTCAAATATTCCGCTGGCTGGATGGAAATATAGCTCCCAAAGTTCAGCCATCCTCTGGCACCATTGACCTCCTGACCAAAAATCCGACTAGCTATCAAAAGACCAGCTTCGACCCACAAGACAATCGTAATCAGAAAACCGTTGCCCAAAAAGGTCAACTTCATCCGATAAATCAGCAGCAGTAAAATCAAGCTGACAATAAAAAAGGCTGATTGGCTAATCACTGATTTGAAAGGATTACCCCCTGTTAAAATAGAGTTAGCACTCGTTGTCGAATAGACAATAATCAGACCCAGAACTGATAAAATCAAGTAAGGCAGGAGAATGGAGTAATTCATCAAACGCCCTTTATTAATCTTCATCCTACTAAAACTCCTATCTATCTGTAGGCATCTATTATACCATGTTCTGCCACATAAATACAGCAGAAGCTAGTTTATGCTATAATAAAGAAAAGGAGGTTTTTCTCATGTCAACACTTTACAATTTACCGATCGAAGCCCAAGATGGGTCAATAACAACGCTTGAACCTTACAAAAACAAGGTCCTTTTGATTGTCAATACAGCTACAGCCTGCGGACTGACACCACAATATCAAGGCTTACAGAAACTCTACGATACCTTTCACAATCAAGGATTTGAAGTCCTGGACTTCCCCTGCAACCAGTTTATGAATCAAACCCCCGAAAGCGATCAAGGCATCAACCAATTCTGCCAACTGAACTACCAAACTACTTTTACCCGTTTTAAGAAAATCGCTGTCAACGGCCCCAATACCTGCCATCTCTTTCAGTACTTGAAAGAACAGCAGCCCGGCAGTTTAGGAAAAAGCATCAAGTGGAATTTCACAAAATTCTTGGTCAATCGACAAGGCCAGGTAGTCGCACGCTTCTCACCACAGACAGAACCTGCTGAGATTCAATCTGCTATACAAGAATTACTTTAGAACAATGCTCACCAGTTAAAATGCTTTCTCTATTCAGCACTAAATTCGACTAATTACAACTAAATCATGAACTCTCTGCAACTTTACCCCTATAAATCAATAAGCAATTAGATTTTAAGTATTCTAATACCCAAGCAAGGAATACATCCCCGCTAGCCTCTCAGTCTATTCAAAAGCTACCCCCTAAAATTGCGGAGGTAGCTTTTAAGTTATATATCATAAGGGTGTTTTAGTCTTGAGCTAAATCTCATCCTATATTTAGAAGCTCTCTAAGTAAAATTCTATCTTATCTCCAGCTTTTACTTCGTAGCTTTCTGCACCAACTTCTGCCATCTCGCCATTCACCTTGTACATCCAATAAGTGTTCTTGGCAGGATCCTGACTAACACCATCGATCACTGTTACCAAGCCATCCTCTTCTTCCACATTGAAATTGTCTTCTAGAACATCCATAACGGAATCTCCCACCTCAAAGGTCACTTCTTTCTCAGTTTCCCTGTCTGTAAACTTCACCAAGATAGTCGCCTGTGCAGTGGGATCATCATCAGCTACTTGGCTGGTCTGATTGTTAGCAGGAACAGAGGTAGGTGCTGGCGAGCAAGCAGCCAGAGTCATCACAGATACTAAGGCAAATAAACTAGTATATGTTTTTTCATTGTTGAATAGTCTCCTTAAACTATAAAATACGATCGGATAAAAAGCAATTGTTGATAAGGCATGCAAATAGTCAAAAACTAAGCCATTCAACCAGTAAGCCAAGAGACTGGTACCGTACAACCAGCTATCAAATACTGCTATGACCAGACTATAAACAAAGGGCATTACTCCTGATAAAATAGTTAAGACAGGTAATCGCAAACCCGTCATTCTAGCCAAAGGACTGACAAGATACTGCCAAAGCATGAGCACTATCGCATAGGCAATGATCTGCCATAAAATCCATATTCCAAACCCCATGTAAATCCCTGTGATGATCATGGTTAGACTCATAATTACAATCACTTCCCAAAGTTTGAAATAGATCAGGCAAACCAAAAAAATAGCTGTGATCGGCTTGATATTTGGAAATGCACCAAAACTAAACCTCAAGGCAATACAGAGACTTGCCAGCAGAGAAAGTTTCGCCATTTGCCTTACTGTCATACCATTCATTCCTTCTTTCCTTTCCTCATAAGAGTAGAGCATTTCCTAGTACTTGTCAAGTTTTGCTTCTTAATTCATGTGAAAAGCATACATTTTTTTTGATTTTTCAACAATATTAAGATAGAATGGAAAAGATGAGAAAACAGATTAAACCCATCGTAGTCCTCGCTTTCTTTACTCTCTTTTTTGTGACAATTCTTTTCACAAAGTGGGGAGCTGATACGGCTGCTCAAGCAAAAAAAGCTGCTCAAAAAGCGACGCCTACCATTACCGCTACTTCCTCGACAAAACCCAAAGCTAATGTGCCCCTCACTGAAGAGTATGTCTCTCGGCCAATTATCGACCTCTCTGGTTGGCAATTGCCGACTAATATCGATTACGATGCAATGTCAAACTATATTTCAGGAGCTATTATCCGTGTCCAGAGCGGCATGAATACAAAAAAGGACAATAATGCATCCGATAAAAACGGAATCGATAAGGCTTATAAAACACACATCAGAGAATTCCAAAAACGGGATGTCCCTGTTGCTGTCTATGCCTATGTCACAGGTAAAAGTGAGGAGGAGATGAGAAAGGAAGCTCAGACTTTTTATGAGGCTTCTGCTCCTTTTAATCCTACCTTTTACTGGCTGGATGTTGAAGAAAAGACCATGGCTAATATGGACCTGGGTGTCGAAGCCTTCCGCTCTGAGCTTGAAAGTTTAGGTGCCCAAAATATAGGTATCTACATCGGAACCTACTTCATGGAAGATCACTCCATCTCTGTGGATAAATTCGATGCGGTCTGGATGCCTACCTACGGTTCTGATTCTGGTTATTACGAGGCTCTGCCTTCAACTGATATTGACTATGACCTCCACCAGTATACTTCTCGTGGTTGGTCTGCTGGAATCTCAGAAGTTGTTGATCTCAACCAAATCTCTCCACTAAAGGACAAGATGGAAACCTATAAAAAGCTTTTCACTCTCCCTGAATCAAACTAACAGACTATGTTTAACCATAAAAAGATGATATAATGTGAGATATCATCTTTTTCTATTCTACAAAGTTTAAAGGAGTTTGTATGTTTTCTTGGCTATCTCGCCTTTTCAAAGGTATGATTATTGCTCTAGGTTTTATTCTCCCTGGTGTATCTGGTGGGGTTCTAGCAGCTATTTTGGGCATTTATGAGCGACTGATTGCCTTCTTGGCTCACCTTAAAAAAGGCTTCCTAGAGAATGTTCTCTATTTTCTTCCTGTAGGAATCGGTGGCATTCTGGGGATTGCTCTCCTATCTGCCCCGGTGGAATGGTTGCTGGAGCATTACCAAGTCATCACGCTTTGGGCTTTTGCAGGAGCCATTGTCGGCACCTTGCCAAGCCTTTGGACAACAGCTACTGAAAAAAGTTCTCGCGATGCTAAGGACTGGGGCTGGTTGGTCGCTACCTTTGTAGGCTCAGGTCTCTTGCTTTACTTCTTGAGCGACTTGGTTGGTACGATTCCTGCTAACTTTGCCACCTTTATCCTGGCAGGCAGTCTGATTGCCTTAGGTATCCTTGTTCCTGGCCTCTCACCGTCCAATCTCTTACTGATTTTAGGCCTCTACTCTCCAATGCTTTCTGGGTTTAAGCGTCTCGATTTGACTGGAACCTTCCTCCCTATTGCTATCGGCGGTGTTCTGGCTATCCTGCTTTTTTCCAAGGCTATGGAGTATGCCCTAAATCGTCATCATTCTAGGGTTTATCACTTTATCATCGGCATTGTCTTATCATCGACACTCTTGATTCTCATTCCAAACCCCAACAGTGCTGAAAGTATTTCCTATGCAGGTGCCTCTTTCTTGACCTACGGCTTAGCCAGTGTCTTTTTTGGCTTGGGAGCATGGCTGGGGCTTTGGATGAGCCGCTTAGAAGAAAAATATAAATAATATGGCTAAAAAACTGAAATTAAAAAAGACCTTGGTAGAGCAGATTTTGGACAAGGCTGGTATTGCCCACGAAGGTCTGGCCCTCAACGCCTTAGCAAATGAAACGGTAGCTGTCCCTAGGGAGGAAATCTTTAAAACGCTGGCCCTTATCGGAGATAAGACCGGGCCCCTTATCGGCATTATCCCCCTGACCGGCCATCTATCTGAGAAAAAGTTAGCCCAGGTATCTGGTAATAAAAAGGTTCAGATGATCCCTCAGAAGGATCTCCAAAAAACGACTGGTTATATCCACGGTGCTAACAATCCTGTCGGAATCCGTCAAAAGCACCGCTACCCGATTTACTTGGACAATCATGCACTCACTCTTGGGCAGATCATTATTTCAGCTGGTGAGGTCGGCCGCAGCATAAGAATTGACAGCCAGACTCTAGCGGATTTTGTAGGGGCTGATTTTGCCGATCTTATGGATTAAACCAAACGATTTAAACACCAAAACATTCGAACGGAGGTAACATGACCCGCTTATACTTTGTCCGACACGGAAAAACCCAATGGAACATCGAAGGACGCTTTCAGGGCAATCAAGGTGACTCGCCTCTTCTTCCTGAAACCTTGGAAGACTTAAAAGTCCTCGGTCAGCACTTGTCTGACATCTCCTTTGACCACATCTTTTCCAGTGATTTGCCTAGAGCAGCCAAAACAGCTCAGGCTATCCTAGACAAACAAGATCCCAAGCCCCCATTGACCTTAACAGAAGATCTCCGAGAATGGAAATTAGGCAAACTAGAAGGAACTAAGGTCCGCTTGATGAAAGATCTCTACCCTAAGCAGCACCACGCCTATCGCAACAACCTCAGCCGGTTTAAGGCGGATCTATTTGAAGCCGAGAGCGTTTATGAAGCGACTAGCCGGTGGACCGATTTTGTCAAATCTCAAAAGGATTTGTTGGCCGAAAACCTCCTCTTTGTCAGCCACGGTGCTATTTCAACTGCTTCAATCCGAACACTTCTGGGCTTTGATCCATCTGAATTGCGCAAGGCTGGTGGGCTCTACAATTCAAGCGTGACGATCCTTGAAACAGACGATTTTGAATCATTCCAACTGATCACTTGGAATGATGTGAGCTTTTTGCCAAACAATCAGGAGATTATTATCCCAGGAGTTGGTAAGAAATGATGCCTTAGGGCTGTTTTTACAGCTGTTTATATGATAGAATAGAACAATAGGAATAAGGAGATAATGACATGTCAAGTGAACATACACAAGAATTAAATGACCAGCAATTGGTCCGCCGTGAAAAAATGAATGCCCTACGTGAGCAAGGTATCGATCCTTTCGGTAAACGTTTTGAGCGGACCCATAATTCTAAGGAATTAAAAGATCTCTATGCCGATAAGGACAAGGACCAACTCCACGAGCTCAGTGAGTCAGCTATCGTCGCTGGTCGTATTATGACCAAGCGTGGTAAAGGCAAGGTCGGCTTTGCCCATATCCAAGACAGGGAAGGCCAAATTCAGCTCTACATCCGTAAGGACGAAGTCGGCGAAGACAACTACGATATTTTCAAAAAGGCTGACCTAGGGGACTTCATCGGAGTGGAGGGTCTGGTGATGCGGACTGACATGGGGGAGTTAACCATCCAGGCTAAGAAATTGACGCACCTCTCTAAGGCCCTCCGTCCTTTGCCTGAGAAATATCACGGCCTATCTGACATCGAAACCATCTACCGCAAGCGTCATTTGGATTTGATTTCAAACCGTGACAGCTTCGAACGCTTCGTAACACGATCCAAAATCATTTCTGAAATTCGCCGTTACATGGATAATAATGGCTTCTTAGAAGTGGAAACACCTATCTTGCACAATGAAGCTGGTGGTGCTGCTGCGCGACCATTTATCACCCACCACAATGCCCAAGGGATTGACATGGTCTTGCGTATCGCAACCGAACTCCACCTCAAACGTCTGATCGTCGGCGGTATGGAACGGGTTTATGAGATTGGCCGCATCTTCCGCAATGAAGGAATGGATGCGACTCACAATCCTGAATTTACCTCAATCGAAGCCTATCAGGCTTATGCGGACTACGAAGATATCATGGATTTGACCGAAGGGATTATCCAACATGCAACCAAGGCTGTCAAGGGCGATGAACCAGTCATCTATCAGGGAACCGAAGTCAAGATCATGGATCCCTTCAAGCGTGTCCACATGGTTGATGCCATTAAGGAAATCACGGGGGTTGATTTCTGGGCTGACATGACCTTTGATGAGGCCGTTGCTATCGCTAAGGAGAAGAAGGTTCCACTCGAGAAACACTATACCGAAGTCGGACAGATTATTAATGCCTTCTTCGAGGAATTCGTCGAAGAAACCCTGATCCAACCAACCTTCGTCTACGGCCATCCTGTTGCTGTTTCACCACTTGCTAAGAAAAATGATGACGACGCTCGCTTTACCGATCGCTTCGAGCTCTTTATCATGACCAAAGAGTACGCCAATGCCTTCACCGAGCTGAACGATCCGATTGATCAATTAGAACGTTTTGAAGCCCAAGCCAAAGCTAAAGAACTGGGAGACGATGAGGCGACTGGTATCGACTACGACTTTGTCGAAACGCTCGAATACGGTATGCCACCAACAGGTGGACTCGGTATCGGTATCGACCGCCTCTGCATGCTCTTGACAGATACGACAACGATTCGGGATGTGTTACTTTTCCCTACGATGAAGTAATCTCTCTTAAAAACCTTGATTTTATGCCGTTTCTAGCCTGTCATTGACAAAACTTACGACCAATTTACGACCAATTTTTTAAAACTAAAAAATTGTCAAAAAAAGGCTAAAATGCCGATAAACAAAAAAGCGAACATTCTTCAAGAGATTCAATCTCTAAACAAAAGAATGTTCGCTTTTATTTTAACTTAACTTAGGTCAAGGATCATCTCTACTTCATACGTAAACCATGACATAAAATCAAACCAATCTTCGTTGATAAAAGATGAAATTGCAGCTTCAAACAATTCGTTCCAAAATTTATGTGAGTCTTCAAAGTCAACTTTTGAAAGTTCAAAATTAATCTTAGGATGAAGTGAATTTAAAAATGCAATGGTAACTTTAGCATTTTTAAAAATTCGAAATTCAAGTCTCTCCTCTTCACGTTTTAATTGAATAATCGTTTGTTCTTCAATTGTGAAAATATCCATGATGACATTCATAGAACTATCATCAGTTATTTGATTCTCAAGATTTTTAAAAATCTGCTCCATAATAAACAACATAAAAATTTGTGAGGTTAATTTTTTCATAGGAAAAATCCTTTCATATATAATTGTAACTCTATTATGTCAGAAAAGTGCTCCAATAAAAAAAGCCTCGAATGAGTCTCAGAACGTAGTCAAACTCTTTAATCGATAGAAAAATATCAAAGCCAGAGAGTCAATCTCAACTTGAACAAACTCTTAAAAATATTGTTTTAGCAGCATTTCTAAGAGTTTTATTTTTTAGGGAAAAAGAAAAAAGATTAAAGAAAATTGTCCGAAATGGACTTTTTCTTCAATCTGAAGCAACAGTTTTTAAGACTGTTGCTTTTTTTTTATATGTCAGATTTTCAAATACCCTCTCCAGGTCGCTTTCAAGACGATAAGGGATTACATCGGAGCCTGTTATCATACCGCCAAGATATTCGGTATTGTCCTTAACCTTTACTGTCTTTAGATTATTACCCATATCATCAAATCTTGTGATGGTATAGACTTTGTCCTTGTATTTAACTTCATCTCCAACGATAAAGTTTGGTCTTTCAATGCTTATCTGCTTTAATAAGCTCTCATTATCATCAAATGCTACAATAGGGATTTGATGGTTTCCATTTCTTACCGGATCAAGCCATAAATCATTGCTTGATGTGTAACTTTCTCTCTTCTGCTAATTGACCTTAAGCTTTCTTCTTTGTAGAAGATGGCTTCCATTAACTCTCTTTCTTCTTTTGTCAGTGTAGCCAATGCTTTATTTAGTCCTTCAATTTGCATTTTTACTTCTACGATTTTTTCTAAGTCTATTTTTTCATCTATGATGTTATCTACAAAGTGTCCGTCATGGTCTAATGCTGAAAATGGTATTACATTATGCTTCCAATCTTTTCTTTGGAGATATTTTTCGTGCTCTGTTATCTTCCAATAAGCTTTGTAGATTTCTTCACTTACGGCTACGGCTTTCCCTCTGATATAAATATAGTATTCTCTTTTGTCCATTGTGCGTTCCTCCCTTTTTATTTCTCTGTTTTGGTTTTTTGAGAATAAAAAAGGAGGACTTCTACACTTTGGCGTAAAATGTCCTCTTATAAATAATTCAGATTGATTTCTTCTGTTTTTCTTATTTACTTTTTACTAAGCCAAATTTCAAGTCCAAGTTAGCCAGTTGTTAAAACTTCTCTAGGCGTCTTGTAGTTTAGTAGTCGTTTGGGGTAATGATTGATCCATCTCT
>NZ_JBEPLO010000035.1:0-20938 GCF_040545225.1 Streptococcus rupicaprae
CACCTGCGCAATCATCAATAGAAATAATAAAATCAATCATCGTAGTCACCTCATCTATAGTCTACTACTTTGATTGATTTTGTCATTATGAATCTAGCTTTCTGAAAACAAAATTTTCTTCATGCGTTTGGCGTGTCCATCACTTGACTTTAAAATCCTTAAAATCATCAAATGAGGTTAAGGTCACATCAAGGTAGGTTACTTTAGCGAAGCGGCTTGGTCCCTGACGAATATCATGGATAAACTGAGCCATTTTATCGGCATTATCAGACTGAGCGAGGATGGTTACGGTGCCATCGTCATTGTTCCAGACACGGCCATAGATATCGCCTAGTTCGACAGCGCGTGCCATCACTGCCCAGCGAAACCCGACGCCCTGTACTCTGCCGGAAGCTGTCATTTTAACCTTTTTCATAGAAATCCCCTTCCATCATATGGTATAATAGTCTTATGGAAATTATAACATCTAAAGCCAATTCTGTAATCAAAAAAACCAGAAAACTTCACCAGAAAAAGCATCGAGTGGATTCTTACTTGATTGAAGGCTGGCATCTTTTTGAAGAGGCTGTGGCTGCTGGAGCCAGGATGCGTCGGATTTTTGTGACAGAAAAGTTTGCATCACGGGTCGCACACTATCCTCAGGCCATTCAGGTAACAGATGAGATTTTAAAAGACTTAGCAGAAAGTCCGTCCCCTCAAGGAATAGTGGTAGAGGTCGAAAGGACTGTTAATCCCTTGCCAAAGGTTTTAGCTGGTCGATTCTTAGTTTTGGAAGATGTTCAAGATCCTGGTAATGTGGGAACTTTGATTCGGACGGCGGATGCTGCCGGCTATTCTGGTGTGATTGTTTCAGAGAAAACGGCAGATAGTTACAATTTAAAAACCTTGCGGTCAATGCAGGGTAGCCATTTTCACCTCCCTATTTACCGGTTGCCCATGCAGGATTTCCTGACTAAGGTACGCCAGCAGGAATTTCCTTTGATAGCAACGACATTGTCGCAGACCTCTATTGACTACAGAGCATTGCCAAAATTGTCAGATTTTGCCTTGATTGTGGGAAATGAGGGACAAGGGATCAGTCAGGAAGTGGCAGATGCAGCGACTCATCTCGCCCATATTACGATGCCAGGTCAGGCAGAGAGTCTCAATGTAGCTGTCGCAGCAGGCATTGTCATCTTTAGCCTGCTTTAAGCTAAGTCTGGTATGATAAAGAGAACCTGAAAGGAGGATCTCGTATGGATTATTGGAAAGATCAGGAATATATGGCCTATGTTGGCCAATTAATCGATAACCCTAGGGTCAAGCGGATGGAGGCTATTGTTCATCACCATCATTCTACGCGCTTGCAACATTCGATCAATGTGAGCTACACCAGTTATAAGATTGCTAAAAAATTAGGTTGGGATGCCAAGGCAACGGCTAGGGGAGGGCTCTTGCATGACATGTTTTACTATGATTGGCGCGATACCAAATTTAACAAGAGCCATGCCTGGGTCCACCCAAGAATTGCCCTGCGCAACGCCCGCAAAGTGACCGACATCAACAAAAAAGAAGAGGATATTATTGTTAAGCACATGTGGGGAGCGACTCTGGCACCACCGCGCTACAAGGAGAGCTATATTGTGACCGCAGTCGATAAGTATTGGGCGGTTAAGGAGGCCATTACGCCTTTTAGAGAGGCTATCAAGTCACGAAGACGCCAGCTGTTCCACCGCAAGATGCTCAAACGTTAAAAGGATACATTACAAGGATACAAAGGAGAAAAAATGAACAATACCATCATTCAAACACAAACTGGGCTGTCCCAGTTCTACGCTAAGGTATATGGATTTGTGGCCATGGGAATCGGGCTATCAGCGGTCGTTAGTGGCCTGATGTTAACGGTCTTTCAGCAACACCTCATTAATGTGTTAGTGGGATCGCCGATGGTTTTATACCTGATTATCTTTGGGGAGTTAGGCTTGGTGCTCTTTGCTTCACGTGCTGCGGCTAGAAATACACCGATGGCCTTGCCTTTATTTCTTATTTATTCAGCGGTTAATGGCTATACCTTGAGTTTTGTCATTGCACGTTACACGCAAACGACTGTTTTGCAAGCCTTTGTGAGTGCAGCGGTCATGTTTGCGGTCATGGCTGTGATCGGTCTAGTGACCAAGAAAGATTTGTCAGCTATTGGCAAATTCTGCTTGGCAGCCCTTCTCGGAGTAATTATAGCTTCTCTTGTTAATATTTTTATCGGCAGTGGCGCCATGTCCTTTATGGTTTCTCTAGCATCTGTTCTGATTTTTGCAGGCTTGATTGCTTGGGATAATCAACGGATGCGCCTGGTTTATGAGGAATTAAATGGCCAGGTATCGATGGGATGGATCGTATCTTTGGCCCTTAACCTCTACCTTGACTTTATCAACCTCTTTATCCACCTTCTCAATATTTTTGCTCGTAGGGATTAGGAGGGTTCCTATGGACTTTCCCCTAAGTATATCTACAGTTATAGATCGTCAACGTCAGCGTCAATTCTTGAGGTATCTTCTTCTTAGAAATAGTTTTCTTTGGTTAGTTGTTGTTTTAATAATGCTCTGCCTTCTGATCATAGCTGCACTGGCCTCGCCTGAGAAACGGCTGTTGAGTCTTGTCTTGGCCACGCTGTTTCCGCTACTTGTCTTCTTGACAGGTGAGCTGATGATTTGGCAAAGGAGTAGACTGTTGCAGGATTTCAAGCAAGAATTTTATTTTACTGAAAAAGGGGTTGAAGTCCGGACTATCAGTGGAATTCAAAGGGTCTGTTATGCCAATATTTTCAGAATCTATGAAACCAAGAAAGATATTTACCTCATGCTAAGCAAGCAGAGTGGCTTGGTTCTAAAGAAGAGCGATTGTCCTGAAAGGGTTTTGGCGTTAATTCAGGATCAGATGGCGCGTGACAAGTAACTAGAGAACTGGCGAGTTGGCTTTTTGAAGAAGGTCAACTCGCCTTTCTTTTATGGGCAAAGAGGTTTCAGTTTTAAAGCAACAAGAATTTTGGTAAAATGAAAGGTAAAATACAAGAGTATGACGACTAAGTCATACTGACAAGGAGCACACGATGAAGAGACCATTTATCACTCTACAGCAAGCACAAGGATTGGCCGAGAAATTTCCAACACCTGTCCATCTCTATGATGAAAAGGGAATCCGTGAGAAGGCCAGGGCCCTCAATCAGGCTTTTTCCTGGAATAAAGGATTTAAGGAGTATTTTGCGGTTAAGGCAACACCGACGCCAGCTATCTTGAAAATTTTCCAAGAAGAGGGCTGTGGCGTCGATTGTTCTAGCTATGTGGAGCTTTTGATGAGTCAAAAGTTAGGTTTTGCTGGTCACGAAATCATGTTCTCCTCCAACAATACTCCTACCGAAGAGTATCGATTGGCAGCCGAATTAGGGGGAATTATCAATTTAGATGCTTATGAAGACTTGGCTTTTGTCAAAGCAGCATTGGATGGCCAATTGCCTCAAGTCATGTCCTGTCGTTATAACCCAGGGGGAGTATTCGCTATGGGGACAGACATCATGGACCATCCTGAAGAATCCAAGTTTGGGATGACCAAGGACCAACTGATCCAGGCCTTTAAAGAGATGAAAGATTTGGGGGTTCAAGAGTTTGGGATCCATTCCTTCCTTGCTTCCAACACAGTGACTAATGACTACTACCCTGCCCTGGCTAAACAACTCTTTGAGTTGGCTGTCGAGGTTGTGGCTGAAACGGGCGTTCACTTGACCTTTATCAACCTTTCTGGTGGTGTTGGGGTAGACTATCGGCCTGAGCAGACACCCAATGACATCCTGGCTATCGGTGAGGGAGTTCGTAAGGTTTATGAGGAGATCTTGGTCCCAGCTGGTCTGGGAGAAGTGCGACTGTGTACTGAATTGGGACGCTTTATGACCGGACCTCACGGGCATATTCTCACCGAAGTGATTCATCGCAAAGACACCTACCGCACCTATGTTGGTGTGGATGCTTGCGCGGTCAATTTAATGCGCCCGGCTTTTTATGGAGCCTATCACCATATCACTAATCTATCCAATCCAGAGGGCAATATAGAGACAGTGGATGTGGTTGGTTCCCTCTGTGAGAACAATGATAAATTTGCGGTTAATCGTGAGTTGCCAGAAGCACGTATTGGAGACCTCTTAGTCATCCATGACACAGGGGCACACGGTTTTGCCATGGGTTATCAGTATAATGCTAAGTTGAGATCTGCCGAGGTTCTTTTGCAGGAAGATGGTAGTGCACGATTGATTCGTCGCGCGGAGACGCCTGAGGACTATCTGGCAACTGTTTATGGCTTTGATTTTGAGGCATAAAGGAGAATAGGTCATGAGTCAGTTGTTATCCCCCGCTAAAATTGCTGGTTTAGAGCTTAAAAATCGATTGGTAATGGCACCCATGTGCATGTATGAGGTGCACGAGCAAGATGGTCGAGTGACCCCCTTTCACATGGTCCATTATGGGGCCAGGGCTCTGGGAAATGTCGGCTTGATTATTCTCGAGGCGACTGCAGTCAGTCCAGAAGGGCGCATCACTAATCGTGATTTAGGGATATGGAATGATGAGCATACTAGCGGTTTGAAAGATTTAGTCGCTGACCTTCATCGTTTTGGCAGCAAGGTTGGGATCCAGCTAGCCCATGCCGGCCGCAAGGCAGAGGACGCAGAATGTCCCCTGGCGCCATCAGCCAAGCCTTTCAGTGCAGCTTACGCTTGTCCAAAAGAGATGAGCCTAGAAGACATCAAAGCGGTTCAGGTTCAATTTGTGGCAGCTGCTCGCCGAGCCCAACGCGTAGGGTTTGATATGGTTGAATTGCATGCAGCGCACGGTTATTTGATCAATCAATTCTTATCTCCTTTGACCAATGACCGCAAGGACCAATATGGTGGTAATCTAAAAAATCGGTTCCGTTTTTTAAAGGAGTTGCTTGAGAGCACCAAAGAGGTCTTTGAAGGGGCGATTTGGGTTCGTCTGTCCGTGAGAGCTTACGCCCCAGGTGAAAATAGTTTGGAGGATTGGATTCAGGTGAGCCAATGGTTAGAGGAACTGGGGGTATCTTGTATCGATATATCAACAGGTGGCGTTGTGAACACAAAACCAGACATTCCTCTGGTGCCAGGCTACCAAGTGCCTTATGCGTCGGCTATCAAAGAGAAGTTAACAGGCGAGACAGCAGTTGCTGTGGTGGGACTCTTGGACAATCCAGGATTGTGTGAATATCTCTTGCAGAGCCAGCAGGCTGATTTAATTTTGCAAGGTAGAGCCCTTCTACGCCAAGCTAACTGGCTAGCAGATGCTGCGAAAGTTCTTGGAGATAGGGATTACCAGCCTTATAATGCTTCCTATGCTAGGGGGCAGCTTTAGGCAAGTGCGACGCTAGAGGAGACAAAGTGCTTGACCTGAGATTAAGGTAGACTGGCTGAAAAAAAGGTTTTCCAGATCAAAATGCTGTTTTTAACTTTCAAAATCCTGTCATTTTTGGTATAATACAAGGGATTAAAACTTAGGAGTAGATAAACATGAGTACTGGTTTATGGATTTTAATAGTTATTCTTGCTTTTGGTGGTGGGATGTTCTTGGGTGCGTTCTTGTTGCGTAAGCAAGTGGAAAAAGAGATGTTGGAACACCCGCGTTTAAATGTAGATGCCGTGCGTGCGATGATGGGCTCTATGGGGCAAAAACCTAATGAGGCCAAAGTACAGCAGGTTTATCGCCAAATTAAAAATGCTCAAAAAGAAGCCGTTAAGAAAAAATAGAGATAAACAGGGACTGGGTTTTGCCCAGTCTCTTTTGGAGATAAGAGATGGACAATAGACCCATAGGCTTTTTAGACTCAGGTGTAGGTGGCTTGACAGTGGTTCGGGAATGTTTGCGCCAACTCCCCCATGAGCGGGTTGTTTTTGTGGGAGACCAGGCTAGGGCGCCCTATGGTCCAAGGACAGCTGAACAGATTAGGGAATATACTTGGCAGATGGTTAATTTTCTCTTGACCAAGGATGTCAAGATGATTGTCTTGGCCTGTAACACAGCGACGTCTGTTGTTTGGGAAGAGGTTAAGGCGGCCTTGCCGATCCCTGTGTTGGGGGTTATTTTACCAGGAGCATCTGCTGCGATTAAGTCAACCCAGACAGGCCATGTCGGGGTTATCGGGACGCAGATGACGGTCTGCTCGGATATTTACAGGCAGAAAATTCAGAGCTTATCCCCTGAAACAGAAGTGGTCAGCCTAGCCTGTCCGAAGTTTGTTCCTTTGGTGGAGTCAAACGAGATGACATCAAGCCTGGCGAAGAAGGTTGTTTATGAGACGCTCAAGCCCTTGAAAGGCAAGGTTGATACTCTGGTTTTGGGATGCACCCATTATCCATTGTTAAGGCCTATTATTCAACACGCTATGGGACCAGAGGTTAAGCTGATTGATAGCGGAGCAGAGACGGCGCGTGATATTTCGGTCTTGCTCAATTATTTTGAAATCAATCATGACCGAAACCAGTCTTCAGGGGAACATCAATTTTACACGACAGCCAGTCCAGAAGCCTTCAAAATCATTGCAGAAGACTGGCTGGATAGACAAATTCAAGTGGAGCAGATTCGACTATGACAGAAAAAATTTACGAATACAAAGATGACCAAGATTGGTATGTGGCTAAGTTAGACGGCTTTCCTTACATTTCTGCTTTTTCGGGAGATGAGGTGTTCGACATGATCCGAAGGGATTTGACGGATATTTTGGACTGTGATTATGAAAATCCGGATAAGGGCTTTCAGGTTCATGTGATCCGCTATTCCTCTTCTTTTAAGCTGATCAAATTTGTTCTGGATAGCTTTAATGATGCCCATGGCCGTCATTTTCAAGTAAGCCAGCATAGAGGTGCTACTTTAGTGACAGAAGGTGAGCAATTGAGATTAGTTCATTTACCAAAGGAAGGTCTTCCTTTGAAGGAGTTTATGGGACAGACCGAGCAATTCGGTGATACTATCCTGATTGCCACTCGCAACGAAGGAAAGACCAATGAGTTTCGAGCCTTCTTTCAGAAGCTAGGCTACGGTGTGGAAAACTTAAATGCCTACCCAGACCTGCCAGAGGTCGAAGAAACAGGAACGACTTTTGAAGAAAACGCTCGACTGAAGGCGGAAACGATTGCCCAATTGACAGGAAAGATTGTCTTGGCAGATGATTCAGGCCTAAAGGTGGATGCCTTGGGTGGGCTACCAGGTGTCTGGTCTGCTAGATTTTCCGGACCTGGTGCAACGGATGAGCGAAACAATCAAAAGCTGTTGCATGAGCTATCCGTTGTCTTTGACCAAGAAGCACGTTCAGCCCAGTTCCACTGCACCTTAGTCCTGGCTAAACCAGGTAAGGAAAGCTTGGTTGTTGAAGCTGATTGGCCTGGTTTTATCGCCTATGATATGAAAGGCGAGCATGGCTTTGGTTATGATCCACTCTTTATCGTGGCAGATACAGGGCGTAGGGCGGCTGAATTAAACACCGAAGAAAAAAATAGTCAATCCCATCGCGCCTTGGCCTTGAAGAAACTTTTGGAGGTCTTTCCAACATGGTAAGTCGTATTGTTGTGCTTAGTGATTCCCACGGTGATCGGGCCATTGTTCAGGAGATCAAGCAACGCTACCAAGGGAAAGTAGCGGCGATTTTTCACAATGGGGATTCCGAACTGGAAGCGAGCGATAGCCTTTGGGATGGCATTCATGTAGTCAAAGGCAATTGTGATTGGTCTGATTTTCCAGAACGGTTGCTAACCTCCATTGATGGTGTGAACATTGCTCAGACCCACGGGCATCTTCAGGGAATTAATTTTGGCTGGAGTCGATTAGATTACTGGGCAGAAGAGGTGGCGGCAGACCTTTGCCTTTATGGACATCTTCACGTCCCTGCTGCTGAGGTTAGGGGCAACTGTCTCTTTTTCAATCCTGGCTCTATCAGTCAGCCTAGAGGGATGGTGAAAGAATGCCTCTATGCTAGGATTGATATTTATCCAGATCGCTATGAGATTGCCTATTTGAACCGTGAACATACCGTCTATACCCCACTAACAAGGACAATAAACCGATGATTCATCCACTTTTTAAAGAATTTTTACGTTCCCACGAAGAGACGTTTTTGACCCCGGCTGAAAACCTGGCCGTCCTGATCGATACCCATAATATGGACCATGCCAAGCTTTTGTTGTCGCATATGACCTATTCCCGTGTTCCTGTGGTAACTCAGGAGGGAAAATTTGTTGGCACCATTGGCTTGACAGAGATTATTCGCTACCAGGTAGAACATGGTTTGACAGAAGAGCAACTCAATCGGGATATCTGCAGTATTGTGAAAACAGATGTGCCTTACGTCAGTGATTTTTACAGTTTGACGCAGGTCATGAGTGAGCTGATTGAACAGTCCTTCTTGCCAGTGGTTGATAAGGATGGTTACTTCAAAGGCATCATCACCCGGAAAGCGATTTTGAAGGCCATTAATAGTCTATTGCATCATTTTGGTCAATCGCATGAGATTGAGGAAAAAGATGACAGTCATTGATGATTTTCTAAAGCATAAGCGCTTGTCAGCTAATTCCCTGTCAGCTTATCGCTATGATTTAGAGCAGTTTCGACAGGTAGTGGCTGGCGATATTGATATTACTACCCTAGCCCAGTATCAACAGTTTCTGAGAAACTTAAAACCTAGTGCGCAAAAGCGTAAGATATCAGCAGTCAATCAATTCCTCTATTATCTCTATGATTCTGGACATTTAAAAACCTACCACAGGTTATCAGGTTTATCGCAGCCGATCTTAGAGGAAAAAACTGTAGTAGAACAACTTGATTTTTCGCAACTATGGTTGGAGACCCCTTACCAGAAGGGGCAGGTGTTGGCTCTATTGATTTTGACCTTGGGCTTATTGCCGAGTGAGATTTTAGCCCTGGAAGCTAAAGATTTGAATCTGGAGTATGGTGTTTTGGCCATTACAAAGGCAGAGCATAAGCGCGTGCTGAAGTTGCCAGACTCTCTCTTCCCTTATTTAGAAGGACTGAATCCGGAAGGGTTTCTATTTGGGAAAGGTCCAAAACCATACTCGCGGCAATGGTTTTTCACTCGCTTCCGTGAATTTATGTCAAGTGTAGGTTATGGAGAGGTGACTGCCCAAAAATTAAGAGAGCAGTATATTGTGCGGCAAGTAGCTTCCGGAGAATCTCTGACAGATATTGCTAAGGCATTGGGGCTTAAGACGGTGGCTAGTCTGGCAAAATACCAGTACATCTAAAAAATAAGCAGTTAACTGCGGCAAAGCGGAGACGCTTGGTAAGAAGAAATGGATATAAAGATTAAAGATTTTGAGGGTCCATTGGACCTCCTCCTCCATCTGGTCTCCAAATATCAGGTGGATATCTACGATGTACCAATTACTGAGGTTATTGAACAATATTTGGCCTATATTGCGACCCTACAGGCCATGCGCTTAGAGGTGGCTGGTGACTATATGCTCATGGCTAGTCAATTGATGTTGATTAAGAGTCGAAAGCTTCTTCCCAAGGTGGTGGCGGAGCAGGAGGTCAACGATGATCCTGAGTTGGACTTGCTCAACCAGCTGGAAGAATACCGTAAGTTTAAACTGTTAAGTCAAAAATTATCAGAGCAACACGACTTGCGAGCCCAACATTTTTCAAAACCAAGGCAGGAGTTGATTTTTGAAGAGGTTAGCTTGAAGCGAGATAAGACTAGCATTGACCTTTTCTTAGCTTTTTCTCAGATTATGGCGCAAAAAAAGGAAAGTTTTAAGCAAAACCATGCGACCATTGAAGCCGATGATTATAAAATTGAGGATATGATGGCCTATATTGAAAGGCAGTTTTCAGATACTCGGACGCTCTGTTTACAGCAGTTGTTTCAAGCTAGCCAGTCCATGAGTGAGTTGATCACGATGTTCTTAGCGACCTTGGAATTGGTCAAAATTCAAGTGTTGACGGTCGTTCAAGAGGAAAATTTTGGTCAGATTTATTTGCAAAAGGAGACATATGAGCCGACTAGCTGAAATTGAAGCCTTGCTCTTTGTAGCGGGAGAAGAAGGACTGAGCTTGCGCCAGATGGCAGAAGTGTTAGAATTACCAGCTACAGGTCTTACCCAATCATTGGAGAGGCTAATCGAGAAATACGATAAGGACACAGAATCGTCCTTAATGGTGCTCCAATCCTCTAACAGATACCGTTTGGTGACTAAGGAAGAGCATGCGGAACTTCTGCAGCGCTACTCCAGAACACCTATTAATCAGAGTATGTCTCGTGCTCTCTTAGAAACCCTGTCTATCGTAGCTTACAAACAACCGATAACCAGACTTGAGGTGGATGAGATTCGTGGCGTCAATTCTAGCGCAGCCATGGCTAAGCTCGTGACCTTTGAGTTGATCGAAGCAATTGGACACAAGGAAGTCATCGGTCGTCCAAGGCTTTATGCGACAACAGCAGCCTTCCTAGATTTTATCGGAATCAATAGTCTAGAAGAATTGCCGGAAGTGACAGATTTGGATCTAACTCAGGAAGAAAGCCAACTGTTTGGTGGGCAGGCGCTCCTGTCAGATGAGGAGTAACTGGGTTGCTACCGTCTTTAGAAAATAGAAATAAAGGGAAAAACATGCGTATCAATAAATTTATTGCCCATGCTGGAGTGGCCAGTCGTCGTAAGGCAGAAGAGCTTATTAAACAGGGATTAGTGACAGTGAATGGACAAGTGGTTCGTGAGCTAGCCACTACCATTAAATCAGGAGATCTTGTTGAAGTAGAGGGCATTCCTGTCTATAACGAGGAAAAAGTTTACTACTTGCTGAATAAACCTCGAGGGGTGATTTCCTCTGTATCAGACGATAAGGGACGTAAGACGGTTATTGATCTTCTGCCTCAGGTCAAGGAGCGGATTTACCCAGTTGGCCGTTTAGACTGGGATACATCTGGTGTGCTTATTTTGACCAATGATGGGGATTTTACAGATGAGATGATCCATCCAAGAAACGAGATTGACAAGGTCTATATCGCTCGCGTCAAGGGCATTGCGACCAAGGAGATTCTGCGTCCCTTGACGCGTGGTGTAGTGATTGATGGGAAAAAGACCAAGCCAGCGGTCTATGAGATTTTGAAGGTCGATCCAGCCAAGGGGCGTTCCGTTGTCCAATTGACCATCCACGAAGGTCGCAACCATCAGGTCAAGAAGATGTTTGAGGCAGTTGGTTTACTGGTGGACAAACTGTCTAGGACCCAGTTTGGAAATCTGGATTTGACAGGGCTTCGCCCAGGAGAATCGCGCCGTCTCAATAAAAAAGAGATCTCCAGACTCCATGAATTGGCTGTTCGCAAAAGAAAATGAAAAAAGGACTCATTAGGCTGGTCCGTCTCTATCAGCGGTATCTGTCTCCCTTGACGCCACCGACGTGTCGCTTTCGGCCCACCTGCTCCAACTACATGATCGAGGCAATTGAAAAGCATGGCTACAAGGGTGTTTTGATGGGAATAGCGCGCATTCTGCGATGCCATCCCTTTAGCCCCTTAGGGGATGATCCTGTTCCAGACACCTTTCGGTTGCGGCGTCAACCAGCTAAGAAGCACCTGAGAGTGACGGATAAGGACAGCGATTTTAGCGAGTCTGATAGGCTCAAATAATTATCTTCTAGTCCTTATGCTATCAAACAGTTATGGTTTTCGAACGACTTGTAAACCACTAGCCCATGTTTTTCAGAAAGCTCTCAGAAATAGCAAGAAAACAATCAAAAAACAGTCAAAACCCTTGACATTGGTAGCCAGAATGGTATACTAGACTAGAAATTGATTGGCTTACATCAAACCTGTTGTGATTTAAGTTAACCAATAGCAGACTACGCCAGTTGCTGAGCTTGACTCCGGCTGGCGTTGTTTTTATCTAAGGAGAAAGAAATGGCTCGTAATCATATTGTCCTCTTTGAACCACAAATTCCTCAGAACACGGGAAACATAGCCCGTACCTGCGCAGCAACCAATAGCCCTTTGCATATCATTCGTCCGATGGGGTTCCCGATAGATGATCGCAAGATGAAGCGGGCGGGTTTGGATTATTGGGATAAGTTGGATCTTTATTTTTATGATTCGTTAGACGATTTTTTAGAAACATGTTCTGGGCAGTTGCACTTGATTTCTAAGTTTGCTAACAAGGTCTATGCCCAAGAAACTTTTGCAGACGGCAAGGACCATTACTTTATTTTCGGAAGAGAAGACAAGGGGCTTCCTGAAGAGTTTATGCGGTCCTATCCTGAGCAAGCCTTAAGAATTCCAATGAATGACGACCATGTCAGGAGCCTCAATGTCTCTAATACTGTCTGCATGATTGTTTACGAGGCCTTGAGGCAACAGGGATTTGCTGGACTGGAATTGACACACACCTATGAAGGGGATAAACTGAAGTAAATAAACATGGGCCGAGCAGGCAATAAAAGCTTGCTCGGTCCATGTTTATGTTATAGGAGTGTTTGAAGAAGTGAACATTCATCTAAAATCAGAAACGAACTTGCTGTAATCCTTGTTTGTTGACGATGGTTTTTTAAAACTGAACAATCTAATCCTTGTACTACCTCTTGCAGCTTGTCAATGACATCGTCAAGTGCCTTAAAGGCCTTATGCTTAAAGCCTCTCTGACGAATCTCAGCCCAGACTTGTTCAATAGGATTCATCTCAGGCGTATAAGGAGAGGAAGGGGCTTAAAGCCAATGTTGGCAGGCTTCTCTAGCGTACTTGTTCTGTGTCATACAGTTTTATAATGAGTAAACGATAATCATTTGAGGAGGCTTCAGATACTTGCTTGAGAAACGCAGTTATCCAATCGGTGTTATAACCACCAGCAATAAGCAAGAAGGATTCTTCTGTATGGCGTCAACTGCTACCGCATCCTTATCTAAAACCTCTGCTAAAAATTCGTGCGAAAGATGAATTGGTCGTTGGATCATTTCCCCTCCAAATATATGGAGCTGTCGATTCATTTTCCCTTATTTTTAGCTAATCTTTTAGTGCTTTAACAAAAAATCCAAAAACTCCTCAAAACTGAGGCTCTGCAAAAGACTTATCCGTAGCAACTGATAGGGATCAGACAATTCTGATGAGGGAATGCCTGTTTGACCAGTGAAGAGCAAATCTGTCTGTAAGGTTTTAGCAACAGTCAGTGTATCTGCATTGTGATTGCCATAAGGGGTGGCGATGGTGGTGACGTCCTGTTTCAGCAGGTCTTCCAGCCTGTTTTTAGCTGTTAGAAGTTCCTGCTCTTTGTCTGACAAGCTTAACTGGCCGAGGTGTGGATGAGTCTTGCTATGGTTTTGAATGGCAAAACCTGCTTGTTCAAGTTCTAAGAGCTGAGAACTGGTCAAGTACTTGGGCTGGTCAATCCAGTCCTCCATTTCAGGCGTGGCGGACACCCAATCACTAACGGCAAAGAGTGTCGCTGTTTGTTCATTTGCAGTGAGGATGGGCAAGACATTGTCATAAAAGTCTGCGGTGATGTCATCAAAGGTCAATAAAATAGGCTTAGCTGGTGCGGATTGATTACCTAACAAGATATCTTTATAGTCTGCTAGACTAAGCGTCGTGTAGCCTTCTTTTTTGAGATAACTCATTTGTACCTCAAAGAGCGATAGGGGGTACTCAAAAGGATCATCTGTAGCTGGTTGTTCAACAACCTTGTGGTAGACCAAAACAGGGATTTTTGTCTGACCGATAGGGCTGGTCAATCCAGTTACTAACAGCAAAAAGCGTAGCCATTTTCCCGTTCTGGGTCAGGATTGGGAAGACACTATCATAAAAATCGCTGGTAATATCATCAAAGGTTAACAAAATCGCCTTTTCAGGAGCAGATTTGCCCTCTCGCAAAATCGCCCGATAGTCAGCCAGACTGATCCCGGTTCATCAGAACCTCATAGTGTTTATACAGACCAGCGAAGTTGCCTCGATAGCTGGACTTCCAGGGCTTGTCTCGACCGCAGAAATGCAGGATGACCGTGTGCCGCATGACCCAGTCCAAATCCTGTTCACCGCCAC
The DNA here is from genome assembly GCF_040545225.1 of Streptococcus rupicaprae. NCBI lineage: Bacteria > Bacillati > Bacillota > Bacilli > Lactobacillales > Streptococcaceae > Streptococcus > Streptococcus rupicaprae. The sequence goes on from NZ_JBEPLO010000035.1 coordinate 14,062, forward strand.
TTTTGAGCTTGTAAAAGGTCAGGTAGCGGGTATCCAGATTGTAAATTTGGTCTGGAATCAGGGCAATCTGGTGGCCGTAGAGGGCATTGAGGACATCCTGGTCAGGCAGGAAGAGGACGGGGCCTTTTTCCTCGATATAGGCCATGATGGCCTCCCGTTTAACGGTTTTTCGAATGGCGGTCAGGTTCATAAGCAAGAGCCCTGAATTGACGTAGCTGGTGGCCTCATAGTTGCCCAGACGGAGCTTGTTGACGGCTTCGTTGACCACCGAATCCTCGACGTGGCTGGCTGCCGCATACAGTTGCTCTCCCAAATCCATGTCATAGAGAGGAGCCAGGTCATTGATGCAGAGCATGTCCGCATCCAGGTAGAGGATTTTATCCAGGTCAGCTGGCAGGTACTCGTGGGCCAGGAGCCGGTAATAGATGGTTTCGGGGTAGCGGTCGGTGGTTGGGGCTGTTTCAAAGGCCCCTTCCCCGATAATGACAGGGTGGTAGGTGACGCCCAAGTTCTGGCAGAACTGGCTGATGGCCTCGTGGGCAGCCAGCTGGGTCTTTTGCAGGACATAGACCTGAACATCGCGACTGCTGCTGTTTTTAATCAGGGAATATAGGGTGACTTGAAACTGACGAACGTAGCCGTCATCAATGGAAAAGAGGAGGTTCATGGGGTTCCTTTCAAATTTTTTTGACCAGTATAACAAAATAGGTGGGGGCTGGCAAGTTCTCGCTAAAAAAACCAAAAACCCTCCGAGAGGGAGGGAAGGCTATCAGCGCCAGCTATTATTCCCACAAGGAAGGGTAGCGGACGGGGAAGTTTTGTGACCGTCCTTATTTGACCTGTTGGCCTGTGAAGATAGCTTCCAGTTTGCGGAACCATTTGCTGCCCCGTTTTGGTACAGGTAGGAGCTGTTCGTAGAGGTCCAGCATGTTGAAGCAGCAACGGCCAGCGCTGAATTTTTCTTGCTCCAAATCAACCGTGTAAAAGCTGGCAAATTCCCACTGGGCGGTAGGGCCTGTAAATTTCCGACGGCTCTTGCGTGATGAGGTGGCTCGGACCAGAAAGGCAACGGTCACGCCGTCAATACCGATGGCAGGCTCTCTAATCAGCTCAAACTTGAGGTCTGGCCAGGTGTTGTACATGTTTTGCAAGAAGGCTTCTGCCTCGTCAATGCCTCGAATTAAATCCACAGCCCCGTCATCTTGGAGGACAAAATCCTCGGTATAAAACTCTCTGGCCATGGAGGCATCGCGTTTTTCCATGCCCTTGTAGTAGCGTTCTGCCAGCCACAAGGCTTTTTCAGGTGTTAGTTTTTCCATAATTGTTCCTCTTTCTAGTTTCTATGAGTTTCGTGTCGTAATGATGAAGTTATTTGGCGTCAGGGACGACCATAATCCGATGGGCTCTGAAGGAGGATACCCAGAGGTCGTCTCCAACATAGAGGGCCGTTGTCCCGCCACCGAAGGCTCGAAATGTTGGCAAATCCAAGACCGCTGTTACTGTCATAGTGTCAGGGTCCAGCTCTGCCACGGCTGTATCGGATGGGGATACTCCAATATCCGTTCCATTGGTCAAGAGGACCACGGTCAGAATATGGGTGTCCTGACCCGTTACCAACAAGCTCCCATCACTACTGTATCGGATGTTGTCTGGCAAGAAAGAGACAGGGACAGTCACGGGCTTGGCCTTGTCATCGACCAGGCTAATCCTAGTGACGGTCTTATCCGAATAGCCATTGATAAAGGCCCATTGTTCATCAGGAGAGACGGCGATGCCGTTGTTGCCAGCTAATCGGGCCTGGGGAAGCTCCTGATAACCAGCCCCGGCGGTCCATTTATAGACGGTGCCGGTAGCTTTCCCAGCCAGAAAATCGGTGAAGGTGCCAACATCGGTCTCAGTCATGGGGATGGTCACCAGAAAACCATCTGACAAGGGAGCAACGGAATTGCCCACCATGCCATCAGGTGTCGGTACCGAGCCCTTCCAGCGAATCTGCGGCTTATCACCTGCTATGGACAAGTCAAAAACCTCAACGGATTCTCGGCCGCCATGATTGACGGCATAGATTTCAAAGCTGGTGTCATCGAGCTGCTTCATGGCGATGCCGTGGGCAGAAAAGAGTTCTGGCTCTTTGATAGTCTCGTAGCCTGCCGCAGGGGCAGCTGAGAAATCAATCTCAGCCTCCTCCCAGGTCATGGTCTTAGCATCAATTAGGTAGAGGCCGCCCTTTTGCCAGCTCTTGTCGCCAAGGTTACCTGTCAGGACCCACTGGCTGTCGCCCAGCTGGACCATGTCCTCGGCATTATTGAGGCCTTGAATGGAGGCTAGGCCCTCGGGGTCCTCTGTCTGGTGGCCTGTCGAATAGTAAAGGTAGCTGCCCCCAAAACTGATGACAAGAAGGGCCAGCAGGCTGAGGAGGGTCGCTAGTAGTCGTTTTCTAAGCTTTTGTTTTGTCATCCTGTCCTCGCTTAACTAGCAGTCGCTTACTGCTTGATAATGTCCACAATCTGCTCCTGAGCTTCCTTGGCTTCAGGGATGGGGTAGATGGCGTAGACGTGGTTCATCTTGTCTGCTTGGATATAGTTGTGGTCTATGCCTTGCTGGGTCAGGAGGTTATGGAGTTTTTGGTTGTCTGGCAGGAAAATCTCGTGAGTACCGACAAAGATGGAAATCTTACCTAAACCGTCAAAGTCACCGTAAATGGGGCTGACATAAGGGTTGTCCATGTTAGCTCTGCCATTGGCCCAAAGCTCACCAGCACGGTTGAGGCCCCAAGCCGACAACATGGGATCAACCGCCTCATAGTTTGCCACTTCTGGGTTATCGGTCGCGACATCGAGCCAAGGCGACAGTAGAATGATGTCCTTGGGTTGCGGGAGCTTGTGGTCGCGGGCGTACATGGCAAAGCCCAGGCTAAAGCCACCGCCAGCCGAGTCGCCCATAAGGGTGATGTTGAGCGGGTCGGCCGTCTCTGCAAGGACCTGCTTGTAGAGGGCCTCCATCTTGGGGAAGGCGTCCTCATAGGTGTAGGCAGGCGCCTTGGGGTAGATGGGGAAGACCACCTTGGCTTCCAAGGCTTTTGACAGGTTATCCAGTGCTGAAAAATGCTGAGGGGTTGGTTGTGCCACATAGGCACCGCCGTGGATGTAAAAAAGCACCTTTTGGTTGGGGTCTTGCTTGTCGTTCCAGCTGAAAACCTGCATGCCGTCCACCGTGGTTTCCGTCACCTCTTGGGAAAGCTTGGGTTTGGCAAAAGGCTGGTCGCTGATGGCCTGCTGCTCAGCCAGAAAGGCTTCAAATTGCTCTTCTGGCTGCTCCTCTAGCTCCTTCTTAGTGCCATTCAACCAAAAGTAGCGTTCCACTACCCAGCTGGCCAGGGACCGTTGTTGGATGAGGCGGGCATAGCCCCATAGCAGAGCTGTGATGGTGAGCAGGATCAGGCCTGCTCGTTTCAGGTGTTTTTTCATGATTTTTCTCCTTCTTGTGTTTTGGACTTTTTTAGTATAAACTATGAAGTAACTTTATAGTCAAGGAGAAGGTCTCATGAACAGCAAAGAATTTGTCGCCCGCAGTGGTCTTGCCATTTCTACCGTCCGTTATTATGAAAAAATTGGCCTCCTGCCAGCTCCTGTCCGTGGAGATAACAACTACCGTTCTTATGAAGACAGGCACCTCATCCTTGCCCGCTTTATCAAGGACATGACCCTAAGTGGTTTTTCCCTCAAGGACATCGGGGTCTTTTTAGAGGACTTGCGACAAAAACACGACCTGACCGATGTGGCCAAGGCCAACCTCCGTGACCGCTTGGTGGAAATAGACCAGCAGATTGCGCAACTGGGTCAGCTCAAGACCTTCTTGTCTGGTTTACTCGAATCCCAGAGTGAATTAGTTTCTCAACTGGCAGCCTTGCAGGATCAGTTGTAACTTCTTAGCCAAGTAAAAAAACAAAAACAGCTGTTCCTGAAGCTAAGGGGCAGCTGTTTGATGATTGGTTTGAGAAATCACATAAACACTATGGTTGACTGATAAAGTCTAAAATCATCTCATAAGTAGCCTGAGCTGCTCCTGTTTTATCGTATTTAAGGTTGGACAGGTAGCCATGGGCAGTTAAGCCGTAGGTTTCCTCGTCTGTATGAAAGTAGGTATTGGTGACACCCAGTTGACTGAGCTTGTCACTAAAGGCTCTCATATCTTCTGGGAATCCGTCAGCCGTTCCTGCTAGCATGATTGAAGGTGGGTAGTCAGCGGTCAGATAGGGGATGGGATTGTATGACTGGAGCAATTCTTTCTGTTGCCACAAGAGGTTATCATCCAGATAATTTGATATCATCAGGTCCAGTGCCAGATTGCCGCTTGGAATTTGAAAGGGGGCATCGCTTGGACTTGAGCGCTGGTGAGTTTTGGGTCTTGGGTCAAGGGATAGAGAGCTCGGTAGTCAGGATTTGACAGAATGGCGCCGTACTGGCCAACCATAACAGCACCAGCTGATTGTCCAAAGAAAATGACCTTGTTCATATTAAGACCGAGCTCTTTTTGATGAGCCACCAGATAGTTGACCGCTTCGTTCATCTGAATAATGGGGTCTGGGAAGTGATATTCAGGAACTAGAACATAGTTGACATTGACAAGATTGTAGCCTTCTTGGACTAGCTTATCAAAAAGATAGTTGCTATCGTTATTTGCCGCTAAGGGATCACCCATAGCCTTATCGCCACCGAAAAACCCTCCACCATGGAAATAGATAATAGTTGGCCTATCAACACTGGTATCCTCAGACGGATAGGAAATATCCAAGAAAGAGTTGGGATAAGTTGATCCATATTTAATGTCATTTCGGAAATAAATCCCATTTTCCTTGACCTGTTGTGAAGGGGGATTGAGCGGTTCTGTCGGATTAATGGCCTTGCCATTCGGATACATAGCTGACTGAATGACGCTAATGACGAGTTGGGGTTTGAGGGCAATAGCTCCCGCTAGGAGGCTAAATAGGCCGATTAGACTGGCTAGGGTAAGCCCTAAAACCTTCCAGAGTCGTTTGGATTTTTTCTTCTGTACCATTAGGGAAGTCCTTTCTACTTGTTCAATAAGTCTAAGCCATAGCTTTTGACTTCTCCATTAACGGCATCAGCCATCCAGTCGGCAATGCTTTTGTCATCTGTCATGGGCGTGAAGAAGGTCGTGAAATTGATGGTCGTGTGTTGGGTAGCGGTTGTCTGGTCATCTTGGTCATAGTTCCAAATGTAGATACCGATACCGTCGATACGGCTTTGCAGGCTGTCAACCATGGTTTTCAGCTCAGCTTGAAACTGCTGGCTAGTCTCAGGTGTCGGGTCAGCCAGTTGTCCCTTGTCAATATAGTTCTGGTATTGTTGGAGAATGCCGTCACGATAGGAGCTATCAAAGAGGATTTTGACGGTATCGCCTCGCTTATCATGGAGGGCGACCAGGCTATCCAGGACCAGATTTTTAGAGGTCAGGCGGTTGCTGATGTGGTCAGGCGTTTGCCACACCCTTTCGGCAATGCCCTTCCAATCCTCATGCAACAAGAGGGAGCTATCAACTGCCACAGTGATGTTTTTTGCGGTTGGAAACTGGTCAATCACATCGTCAGCCAGGAGGGATGTGGCAAAACCACCAGCTGAAAATCCTGTGACCAGAAGGGTATCAGGATTGCCCATATAGGTTTTGGCTTCAGCCATCAGGGTCATCAAGTTCTGATAACCCTTGTGATGGAGGATTTTTTGTTGGCCGTTTTTGTCGGTGTAGGCAAATTCGCCTGTTCCAGAATGAAAATCCCCAGTGCTATAAGGTAGGGCTAAGATTGTCCAGTCCTTAAAAGGATTGTCTTCCTGAGAACTACCAATCCCCCAGGTAGCGACAAAATCTTGTTGCTTGGTTGAGGTGGCGTAGAAGGCCTTACCAGCTGCGGCTGTTTCAGCATTGATACTGGCACCACCGCCAAAGAAATAGACCATGACCTTGTTTTTGTCCTTGCCAATCCTCAGCAAACCGTGGGCTGGTTGACCAGTCGAATCGACCATCCCATCAGGACTGAGGCGGTACCATTTCCCAACATCAGGAGTTTCTTGTCTGAGTTCAGGTGCCGACCAGCCAAAGGTCTGTTTGTAGGCAACGAAACCAATTAAAGCAAGGCTAGCTAGGATAACTGTAAAAACTTTAAAAAATTTTTTCTTGTAGAAGGGTTGTTTGGTCACGATTATCTCCTCTTGTGGTATAATTTTAGAAACAAGTGTTTCTGTTTTGTTGGTATAGCAGATGATGGGCTGGAAAACTAGTGCTAGCTCTGCTATTGCTCCAAAAGGAAACAAAAGAGAGGAAGTGTTTCGCATGGACAAGGTTAAGCGGCAGGAATCGCTGTTTGTGGAGAGCGTGATTGGGGCGATGTGGGACTTGCTTGCGGTCAAGCCTTTTGAGAAGATTAGCGTATCTGAACTGGTGGCACGGGCTGGTGTGGGGCGAGTGACCTTTTACCGTAATTTTACCAGTAAGGAGGAGGTGCTGGTCCGCTCCCTCCATCATGAGATGCAGGCTTGGTTGGAGAGGCGGGAGATGGATTTTTCGGATTGGTCGGATGCCCATTTGATGCTAGCCCTGCGGCAGTTTTTTGATTTTTGGTATGGGCAGCAGGAGCCGATTCGCTTGCTCATGGCCAATCGCTTGGACTACTTGTTGGAAGAAGAATTAAATCGGTATTTTCAAGAACGGCTAGGCCATCTGACGGATGATTTTCACCTGCAATTTATTGTCGGTGGCTTTTTCAGGAGGCTGGGCAAAAACTAGTTTCAGAATAGACAAAAACGAGCATTTCCGCAGTTGGAGATGCTCGTTTTCCCATGTCATGGTTTATAATTATAAT
>NZ_JBEPLO010000036.1:0-16996 GCF_040545225.1 Streptococcus rupicaprae
AAAAACCACACAGTGATTCTTTCATCTTGATTGTTTTCAAGACAGAAATCACGGTGTGGTTTGATTTTGAGGCTAGTTTTTGCCCGGCCTCTTTTTGCATAAACAAAGACAGTTGTTTGAGAAAGGAACTACTCTGTGGTTTCCTTTTTTTCTACCACAATTTCAAAGTTCTTCAAGTATTGGTCTTTTCCAAGTTGACCAGTAAAACTGTCGCCTACCTTTAAGAATGGAAGTTGGTCTGTGGTCTCTTCTGTTGCCTTAACCTTATAAATCTCTCCGGCTGACGAAATGTAGTAGACAGTTGAACCTGAAATCATCTGGCTGGCAAGAGCTTCTACAGTACCTGAAATCATTTGCAATTCATTGGTTGCCTTACCAGAAGCTGTGCCAGAGGCACCAGATAAGGCCGAGGTGTCCCTATCGGTAAATTGCGAAATCAACTTTTCGATGTCATTATTAACCGTGACTTGCTGGTAATCTTCCGCATCCACTAGAGCATAGGATTTGACAAGTCCGGCATCGTCCTTGAGGGATACGAGGTAATAAGCCTTGTCATCTAATTTGACCAAGGTTGGCGCTGTAGCCTCGTAATCCTTTTCTTGCACTTCTCCTTCTGCAGATTCCTGAGCAGCTGTTTCAGTAGCTGACGCCAATTTATAATTGGTGACTTGGCGAGTCCGCATATTTACCAAAATAAAACCTAGATTAGATGAATCTGCAGTCGCTGAGGTAATCCCTGTGTAAAGGTAGATATCTGAGCCAATAGAAATATAGTTGTAACTGTCGGTTGTCTGTTTGACACCGGTCTGACTAAAGACCGTGTTCCAGAAGCCGTCTTGATAGGTATAGTAATCATCAACCCGCGTCAGCACATTATTAGCGGAGAAAACACGATCCACCCATTCGGGAGTATTTTCCAAGTCATATTCCTTGGTGTCGCCTGTAACTGCATCTAATAGGATAACCCCTACTGGATCTTTGGACGACAACATAAATTTTGGCTGATAAATAGTTGCTACGTAGTAAGGGTTCCCCTCATCATCCACTTCAAAAGAGGGATCGCCGAAAAGAGTGAAGGGATATTTAAAACGCAGATAACGCATGGTATCACGAAAAGCATATTCTGAATCCGAATACTTCATAGCCTTGCCTAATTTAACGAGTTCTGCTTTTCCTGTAGTCTGATTCACCTTCACATAGTAGCTAATCCCTTCTGTCCGATTGGAGAGCCATTTCCAAAAGTTTTTATACTCCAAGGGAGATACACGATAAGGCTGTTTTCCAATGGCAATCTGACGATAATCATCTGAAATTCCAAACTGCGACACCTTATCAATTGTTCCTAAATAGGTATCTCCTATTTTTTTAGCGGAAGCGCGATCCAGCAAAGCCAAGGTCGAAATGTCTGTTTCTGGAAAATCCTCTGTAAAATCAGCTTCCTTGACCGTAATCACGTTGGCATAGCTCTTGGCACGAAAAATCCGTGAATTGAAGAAATTCAGTCCAATTAACAGGAGAACTAACACCAAGGCACTACTTCCAATCCAAGTCAATGGCTTGTTATAAACGGTTGATGTCGGTGTCACTTCCTTACGTCCTCGTAAGCCCTTAGCTCTCTGATTGGACGATGCTGTGCCCATCGACTCAACCATGGCCAAAATAAGGAGAGCCACAAATGCTAATCCCAGTCCTTCCAACACAAACATCCAAAAACCAGGACTTAACGGATTTAGAGGTGGCAAAAAGAGCCAATAACTCACACCCATCATGATGATCCAAAAAAAGATTAGAAAGTTTTTGAGTATCTTTTTCATCCTATCTACCTCTACTTTTCGTTTTCTCTATTATACCACAAAGGGCAAGAAGGGTAGGATAAGGTCAACTGCCTACAGGGAACAACCTAGCCAACACGGATACATACAAGCAACAATTACTATAATATTTAAAATACCTGCAAATAAAACTAGAGGTGCTATAGGTCTGACCCAGCCCTTCACCTCATGCTCTGTGCCATCATCAGCCTCAAACTCTGTCCGCATGAACCAACGGTTGCCAAATCCAATTTCAAGATATTTGGTCATTTCACCCCAAACTGTCACCAATTCGTACAATCTCGCCCTTCATGGACTGGGGTTTCCCAGGGGCGAAAAAGAGAGTCAGCACTAAAGGTTAAAAACCAGTTAAAAAACAATGATGCTTAGGAGAAGCCTCGCTCGGCGAGGCCATTCTTTATTGGTATTTCAAAACATACCGACTCGAAATAGCGACTAATACTAGCAAGAAAGGAAGCTCAGCCACAATAAGCCCACTATCCTAGTAGGCATTCCCTCTGACATGGAAATTATAGATGAAACTCAATAGCACCAACGCAACATAAACTGTTGCTAGGCTATATACGCTTTTTATCAGGCATCGATGTCTCCTTTCTTCTACTAGCAATTCATCAAAAACAAAATAAAAATACCTCATCAAAAAGGCTGATAAGGTTACTCTAGGGGGAGCTAATTTTACTTGGAGCGAATTCCTAAGACGCACTTTAGAGCTTTACGCGATTTTTCACCGCATTTTATCCCATCTTTACTATCCCAAATAAAGACACGGGAACCGATCCAAAGACGCAGGTAAACAGACTGAGGGGCTATAGGTCTGACCCAACCCTTCACCTCATGCTCTGTGCCAACGTCAGCCTCAAACTCTGTCCGCATGAACCAACGGTTGCCAAATCCAATTTCAAGATATTTGGTCATTTCACCCCCAACTACCACCGAAGCATATCCCTTCATCTCCTGAGTCCTTCTAACACTACTATTCCAAGCCATGAAGAGAAAAAACTCACAAAAATGTCTATACAGCCATTCGAAACAGCGCAGCTCTAAAACCCTTTAATAGCAACAAAACTGATAATTTTCGTTTTGGAGCCATTCAAAACAGCACAGCTCTAAAACACCTCCAAACTGTTTCAAATTTCAAAGACGGTTTTGGAGCCATTCAAAACAGCACAGCTCTAAAACAAATATAGCCATCATTGCGATAAATACTGTGTTTTGGAGCCATTCGGAACAGCGCAGCTCTAAAACGGCAAACAGCAGATAGCATTGAGCTGTTAGGTTTTGGAGCCATTCGAAACAGCGCAGCTCTAAAACCTCGTAGACAATCTTTTTCCTTCAAGATTTCGTCATCGCACTGCTCGTCTCAGCTAGACTTCAGTTTCGTCTGGCTCCTTTATAAACACTATTATACCATATTTTCTGTGATTAAAAAGCAATCCTTAGCATTATTTCAACCCCCAGCCGCCGTCAATACGTACAATCTCTCCCTGCATGGATTGGGCCTTGCCAGAGGCGAGAAAGAGGGTCAGCTCTGCGATTTCCAGAGGTTGGGTATAACGACCGATTGGGGTCTGATCAGCGACCCAGCTAGCCAGACCTCCCGGTTCAAAATCTGCCTGCGTCATGGCTGTCTGTACCGCTCCTGGGGCAATCCCAAAGACCTGAACCCCATCCCGAGCGTAGTCTAGAGCCAGCTGTTTGGTAAAGCCTGCGAGGGCGTGCTTGCTAGCTGTGTAGGCAGAACCACCACCTCCTGCTAGAAAGCTCGCAATGGAACACATGGTGATGATAATCCCTGACTGCCTCGCCACCATCTGAGGCAGATAGAGACTGACCAGCCGTGTCACACTGAAAACATTGGTCGCAAAAATCCGCGCCATGTCCGCCTCCGTCGTCTCCAGATGAGGCTTGTAATCGTCCAAGACCCCTGCTGTCAGGCACAGGACATCTGGACAGGGACAAAAATCCACAAGTCCTGCCACCTCACCTGTCAGATCCAGCTGCAAAAAATGAAAGTCTCCCTGCAAGTCAGGAGCAAGAGCACAGTCCACCCCATAAACTGTCCAGCCATTTTCTAAAAATAGCTGAGCTTGAGCCAGACCGATGCCTGAGGAGACGCCTGTTACGAGGACTGTTTTAGTCATGGACTTCCACCCAATCTGTCGCCAGCACATCACACGGCGTCGGGCTCCACATGGAGAACCCCTCTCCCTCACCCGTCACATTGATGAGAAAGTAGGGCGTCGCTTCCAGCTTTTGTCCGTTGACCTCGATGGTGTCAAAGAGCTGGACATAATTTTCAGCCCCACCCCAGCCTGTGCGGACATATTTCTTTTTGGCCTTTAGCCCCGGTAAAATCTCTTCAAATGTCATGATTGTCCTCCTTGTCTTTTTCTGTTGTCACAGATGTTATCATATAATATAAACCACTTAGTAAGAAAGGCACACCCAAATACCATGGTTTGACGACTATCCCTAGAATAAAGGCAAACATCAAAAATACCAAGCCAACTATCACATTATTCTTCATACGCTTATCCCCTTTTTTCATTATAGCACAAACCTTACTCTGCTTAGCAAGGTAAGGCTTAATCTCTCAAGTAGGAGCTCATTCTAATCGAGTCCGCGTTCTTGTCGTTGTTTTCTTATCATTGTAAATAAGGACAGACCAATCGTAACCAAAACCAGTAAACTTTTGAACCAATAGCTGCTCAACATACCAACATCTACTCCCCTGCTCTGCCATTGTTCCAAGAAGCCGCTAAACCAGAGCGCAAGGGCTGGCAAGAGAAGGATGCGATACCTTGGCATCGGCCAGACTTTGTAGGCGAGGATAGCAATAATGCCCAGTAAAACAACACTGTCCAATGGACTCGGAATGGTTATGAGCAGACCTGAAGCAGGTAAGTGCTCGGTCAAACGAGGGAGAAGCATCCCAAACACCATACCGTACCAAGCTGTTTTCCTATAAGGATTGAACGGCGTTTTATAGAACTTTTTCTTCAGTTGGCGATAAACAAAGGCTAGACCGGCCACCATAAGCCCAGCAGTTACGAGTTCCTTTACCATGTCCACTGTCAGTTGCCCTGTTTTGAAAAACGGCAGGAAAAGATTGACAGCCATAAAGACAACCGTAAATTCCAAGAGACGTCTCAAAGGGTTTTTAGGACTATTAGCTAATAGCTCATCCGCCATATCTTTGGGCTGGGTACCAAAAAAATCTTCAGCAGTAAGCCCATCTTTTTCCGCCTCCTGCAAATCCCTCGCCATGGTATAAATCTGTTCATAGAGCTTTTCCTCATCATGGGTCAAAGCTGTGGAAGTCATGTACTGTTCCAGCTGGTCAAAATAAGCCCTGTTTTCAGGTCGCAATGCCTTGAGAATTTGATTGATCTGTTGCTGATAGTGATAGATATTAGGTGTTTTCATCATATTTTCCTCCGTTAACTTGACTAACTTTTTCCACTAATTCCGTCCACTGCTGCCAAAAATCATTCAGGTAAACCCGACCGTCCTCCGTCAGCTGAAAATATTTACGGTCAGGTCCATCTGGCGAAGCTCTCATCACACCTGCTATCAAGCCTCTTTTTTCTAACTTTTGCAGCAAGGGATAGATCGTTCCGCCGATAATGCTCGAAAACCCATACTGTTTTAGACGTTGAATGAGCTCATAGCCGTAAATCTCTTCCTGAGCAATGACCTCAAGCACACACCCTTCAAGCACTCCCTTAAGTAACTGTGTTTCTGCCATCTTTACTCCTTTCTCATCTAGTATGTTTTACCTATTAGTTATCTAATGCTAGTATAGCATGTATCAACTAGTTTGTAAAGCATAATAGTGATTAAAAATAAAAGATTTGAAGAATGTCTTCTCCAAACCTTTCAACTATTCGCCTAGTTGTTGTAAATTGATGTTCTAAAGTCATCGGTCTGACGTAGGTAGGCGTTAAAGATTTTCGCCTTCAATTCCTTGACGCGAGAAGCACGCGCATAACTGTTATTATTCTGTGCTGATTTAACAGCTTCGTCTGTCCCCAGGAAGCGTTGAAGATCTTCATTCACTGCCTCTTGCATTAGGGTCTTCAGCTGCTCACTAGAAGTAATATCAACCGTTCCACCCTTGTAGTTGATGCTAACTGGTTTCAGATTTGCCAGCTGCTCTGCTCGGCGTTGGAACATTGCTTTTTTAAAGGCCTTCCAATCTTGGTATTCTCCCTTAAAGACTTGTTCAAGCACTAAGCTGTCAGTTACCCGACCAACGGTATGAGGGCTCGGCCATGTTTCCGTACCAAGAGAACCACGTTCCTTGGCTAATGACGAATACTGGTCAGAAATATAAGGAAGGAGGCCATCTTGATAGCCTTTTTCAGCTAACAATTCAAAAGCCATGCGGCGGAACATGATATCACCAGGTGCGCCGTTTGGATTATCCAAAGCTGAATAGATTGGCGAGAACATCGGAATATCATAGTAACCATTTCGGTTATAGTCCCGTTGATTATCAGCATTTAAACTAAACTGGCGGTGACTAATCACATCATGATCTACTAAATCTTCTACTGTAGTCAGGTTCATCTTAGCCCATTCCTCATCGGTAAACTTCCTGATCCTATTGCCTGCATGGGTGTCAATGTTTAAGACAGTATCTTTCACATAATAGTTCTCTATCTTATTAAAGAAACGACGTTGCTCCTCCTTCGAAAGCGCCAATATCGCATCTGCCTCTAACTTATCCAAGGTATAGAGTACATCAAACATCCCTTTAAAATAGGTCTGAAGGTCTGCACTTGTCTGGAATCGTTCAGGAGTTAGAGCTTGGTAACGGTTTTCTGCGGTCTCTGAGCTTGTTCCCCTATAGTCAAAGATGCTATTAATCCCAAAATTCTCAGTATTGGCATGATAAGGTGCCTGTAGGAGGCCTTGGGCAAACAGTTCCGCGCGTTGACCGAAGCGACGCCCATAACCTCCAAAATAAATGAGACCATCTGAATTATGCACCATCTCATGCGTATAAATAGAAGCATCATCTAGCATCTTAGAATACATAAACTGCGTGTAGGACCCTACTGCCATAGCGCCTGCTCCTTTATTGGCATAGTGAGAACCTTGCGAACCTTCCAGTGGTCCAAAGAAATCCTGAATAGCTGCATTGGTCAAATCACCTGTCATATTGAGCCACTTGTCCTTATTGAGACCTTCACGGTTAATCTGGTAACCGTCCCAATTTGGAACCGCCTTAATATTACGCTCCTTAACCGTATCTAAGGACATCCTGTACCAGAAGTCAAAATGATCGCGGAAGCGAATATTGGCCTGATCAACTTTGGCTTTAATTTTAGCAACCTCTTCTGCATATTGACTCGGATTTGTCTCTTTGAGGGTCATATCCACGTAGCGGTCATACATTCCAAAGTTAATCGTAGACATATTGGAAATATAGAAGATACCTTCACGAGCGGATAAAAGTGGCAAGATATAGTGGCGCGCCTGAGTATCGTTGAGCAACTTATGGTAGGCACGCACATCAACATCTGGCCGAACTAAGGATTGCCCTTCAACAATATAGGCTTTGGAGGCTGACTTGAACCAGGTATTTTCATCCATCTCTGTAAAGAGCTGACGATAGAAGCTGAGGTAATCAAATAGACTTTCCTGCCCAGTGTGAGCTTCTGTGCTTGTCTTGTAGGTTGCTAAATGATTGATCATACGCAATTGATCATAATCTTTACCGATACTGATCAACCAATCCAAGGTACTTGTTGCTTTGCCAAAGATATCTTGATGGTATAAAATGAGTTCCTTGGCATTAACCTGACCAAAGTCAATATTAAACCAACGGTTAACATAGGCTAAGCCCATCAATAAAGCTTCTTTGTTCGTCACTATGTAATCAGCCAAATCCGTACGATCTGTCGCAATAACATTTGACGTTGATAAGACAGCATTCAAAACACTCGGAAGGTTCTCCTTAATCGCCTCGAAGGATTCTTTAAGGTAAAGTTTATCCATCATTTCCGTAGCATTTCCAGTCCGCCCAAGTGCTGTCAAAAGCTCTGAAGAATGGTATTCAACAGACTTCAAGGTTGGTAAGATTTGACTCACAAGATGAGGATAGTGAGTTAGGATCTGCTCTGGTGTATAAAGCATATCCAGTCCATCTAGCTGGTACTCAGCAATTCCAGTATCCTTAAAATTCTCCAGATACGTCACCGCATATTCAGCCTTGCTGCCATCTGCAAAGTAAACCATAATTTTGTTGATGGCAGATTTTTCATTCGCATAATCTGAAACGAATTTTTGGTCCGCCATCGGAATTACCGATACCACTGTTTTAGTCGCTAGAGCATGATCCTCAGGTAAGCGATTGGCTTCCTTGACGATAAATTCCTTGTTGTAGAACGGTAAAAGCTTTTCGGTATTAGTATACTTCAGCTGATTGTTGGCCTGATAGCCTGCTACCTTACTGTAGTCTACATCATACTGGTTCAGGTCTTTTCGATCTGTATCGGCTGTCGACACAGTAATCCCCATGGCGTCAATCTGAGTCTGAGCTTCTGCTCTTGTCTTTGTCGGAACACCTTCAGATTGCGTCGAGCTGGTTCCAGCGATTTGAACAACGGTTTCATCAAGGGCTAGTGGAGAGCCAGATTTAGCCAAGAGTTCCTTACCATTGGTCACTTGAACACTACTTACCGCATTTCGGATTCGAGTGTTGGCGGTTGTCGATCCGACCAAGCCTGCCACATTGGCTGTGGCTGATCCTACATTTTGAATCTTACCTTGAGCAACAACATTGCGAATATTTCCTTCTGCCAAAGCAGGAGTCACCTCAGCAGCACCTGAGATGGCACCAATATGGAAACTTCCAGGATTTTGCGCTGCATTGACAGTGATATTCGCATCTACTTTGGCCTTATCAATCGTACTTTCTCCACGGAGGTAACCCACTAAACCACCTGAAATATTGACTTGCCAATTAGTTGTTGTCGTGATATTGCCTTCAAAAGAAATATTTTCAAAAGCAGTGTTCCAAGCTAGGTAAACCAGTCCGCCTACCAATCGTTCCCCAGTGATATTGCCTTGAACAGCAACGTTGGTCACACGCCCCTTGCCCGGTCTCGCATCAGCCTGCTTGGCTAAGGCTCCTATTTCCATGACATTCGGCTGGTTAATGGCAACATTTTTCAAATCCAGATCACTAACCGTGAAAGCGCCATTTAGCTTGTTAAACAGCGGAGCCTTTAAACCAGAGATACTATGATTAGCCCCTAACAACTTCCCAGAGAAAACTTCTGGGATATAGCTGGTCGCTCCAGCAGGAAGGACAAAATCGCTAGCCTCTAAATCTTCTGCAAGCTCAAAAGTTCCTGCTGGATTCGCTCGCATAGCCGTCACTAAGTCTTCAAAAGTGGTGTATTTCCCATTAGCAGACGGTACAAATTTTGGCACATAGAAATGGTAATCCTCTTGATTATCCGTTCCTTCGCCGCTGTACTCAATCAATTGTGGGGCAGTTGCTGTTAATTTATAAACCGTGTTTCCATCCACATTTGCCTCTTCGGAAGACTTGACCGACAGGTAAATATCCCGCTGCTGGCTGTCCATCACCTTGGCATAGTATTTCGCATGATCTGTCGGCTTAGTTGTCAATCGGTCTAATTTTCGGTAAGAGCCGTCAGCTTGCTTCTCATAGAGTTCAACGCGATCAACATGCTTGATCTCAACCTTTTTATAGTCCAATTCAAATGGAACATCCTCTAAGACCTGTGTCTGATTCCCATTTCCAACATTATAGGTCATCGTCGTTTTAAGCGTATAAGGAATATGCCAATCTAAGCCGGCCATATCAAAGTCATCAAAGGTGGTCAAGTTCTGTGTTTTTACTAACTTATCACCATCATAGATATCCACCACAGCACCGATATAGGCTTGACTCAGATCCGTTAAATCATAATTGAGCGTGATTTTCTTCTCATCGTCATGTTCTATCAACTGACTGAGCACTAGAGTCGGCTTGGTCTTCTCCTCTTGGATGACATCTACACGAACTGGTACTTCGTCCATTGACGCATCCGTATAGGTCACAAGAACTGTCCCTGGTATATTCTGTGCTATTTGAGCAGTACTTGGTTTCTCCCCTTCTTTCCAGCTATAACTAGCAACATTTGACAGCCCCGGTGAAAGACTAGCTTGGGGATCTAACTCTGCATTAACTGGAACAGTCTGCTTGATCGCAACAGGAGTCTGCTGATCCGCTTCCGTCAGATTTTTTGACCCACGTTCGATAATGTGATTCTCAGCTTCTTTGGTTATTTCAGAACTTTCTCTAATAGCTTCTCCAACGATCTCACCTTTAACAGTCTTATACGTTTTGGTGATGGTTCGGAGACCTTCTTGGCCTTCTTGAATCACTCGTTCTGGTGTTGAATTAAGCCTAGTCGGATCATATTGAACGGTTTCCTTGAAAGGAATCGGTTCTGTGGTTTGGCGAGTGATCGTTCCTTCAATCGGCTTGGTACCGACAGTGATAATCTTATCTACTGCTGGCAGAGTGACTTCCTCGCTGGAACTCAGGAGCTCTTCTGTTTCTTGACCCTTAATCGTTTTGAAAACTTCTGTGATGGTCTTCTCACCAGCTTGCCCTCCGGTCTCAGTGCGATAATCGGTGTACTGATCCGAATCTTCGACCGTCTCGGTATCAAAGGCAATCGCTTCAACCCGTGTCTTGGTCACTTGGCCCTCAATCGGCTTGGTACCAACCTTGACAACTGTAGGAATTGGCTCCTTAGTGACCACTTCTAAGACAGTCGGATTAGGCTGGCGAACCCCATCAAGGGTTTCGTAGGTCGTGGTGACTTCTTTCTCTCCATCAGCCCCCTGTGAGGTATCTCTCTCGCCGCTCCAAAGGGTTGCATCGTCTTCTGTCACCTCTGGCGATGGAATGACAATTCTTTCGACGTCAACATCCTGCCCAGCAACGGGGACGACTGCTTTTTTAGTCCCTCTTGCTACGATCCGTGGCACAGCTTCTCTGATTGTTATTTGAGAAATAAGCTCTCCATCCCTTACAGTCTTCTCAACCAAACCAGGAACCCCTGCTTGGAGTTCTCTTACCTGACCTTCTGGCAAGGTCTCATCCTCTTGATAAAGGGTCTCAAACGGAAGTTCTTCCTGGACCGTCTGAATCTCAGCTTCTACTGGTTTGGTGCCTCGTTTGACAATCCTAGCTACCGGCGCTTGAGCAAGCTGGCTAGAAACCAATTGACCATCCAGATAAACCACTTCTCGAAGACCTGGAACCCCTTCTTGGACAAGCACTTCCTCGCCTAAAGCTAAGGTCTCATCCGCAAGGACTTCTAGTTCATAAGGCACTTCCTCTGTCGTCCGAGTCTCAACCGGCTCAGCTGGCAGTTCTGGCGCCTCTGGATCAGCAGGCTCTGTCTGGACCAGACTGCCCTTCTTGATAAGACGGTTGACTGGCGCTTGTAGCAAACGACTGCCGACCAGCTGTCCATCCATATAGGTATTCTCACGCAGACCTGGAGCCCCCTCTTGAAGAATGACTTCCTCACCCAGTGGCAAGGTCTCATCCATAAGCATTTCTGTTTCAAAGGCAACCGCTTCTGTGACGACTGATGTGACTGGTTTCGGCGATTCAGGAAGTGGAGACTCCTCTACTGGTTCACTCTTAGTCCCACGCGCAACAATCTGGGCCACAGGCTCAACTAAGATTTCCTGAGAAAGCAGAGTATCCCCTCGGTACTGAAGCCGTTGTTGACCCAATTGGCCAGCCCGAAGAACCACTTCCTGCCCAAGTTCAAGCGTCGGATCTTCTTGGTAAATCGTCTCAAAAGCCAATTCTTGGACAACTTCTGTAATAGCGGGCATAGTCTCTTCCGCAACCGAAACAAGTGACTCGTTAGTCGTTATGACCTCAACTGGTGCATCAATCGGATTGACAGCCTGTTGATCCTCGACTTTTTCTCGGTCATCTTTTGCACTGTCTTGAGGCAGAGAGTTTGATTCCTGCTCTTCTTCCGGTAACAAGTAACCGATAAACTCATGATTTGGAATATCAAGCACTGTCTCTGGAAGCTCATCCCCCAGACGCAGAGAATAAGTTTGGTCATAGGTAGACAGACGACTCTCTATAGGCAAAGCAGACACCGAAACAGCCCCTCCCAGACTCAAGAGAGTCATGCTGACCACAATACGCTTTTTCTTCCCCTTCAAGGCAACAAGCCCTAAGACCAGTAAACCAGCTCCCAAAGTTCCCAAAGCAAAATCTGTTTCTTGGCCCGTCTGTGGCAGCTGTGTTATAGGACGGTAAACCATGTAGTAAGTCTCATAATCACCCAAGTCATGCTCAGGCAATTGTGAAACAATCCTCTCCTTTTCCTCAGCAGTCAATTCCGCTTCCAAGACATAACGGTAATTGACCGGCTGACTCACTGCAATTTGAGCACTCTCTTGTGCAGCGACTACTGGTGCCATAACACCTAAACCAGCTAATCCTACAACAGTTGACGCCACAGCTACTTTTAATTTCCTAATAGCAAAGCGCAGTTGCTTCTGTCTCCAATTCATCTTTACATACTCCTAAATAATGATACCTGTGCCATTTTACCATAAAGGCATTATCCCTCAAAGTTTTTTGAATCACAAACTTTTTCCTTTTCACAAAAGACTAAATCTGGTAAACTTTCCAACGAAGACGACAGATTCAAAGGATAACAAGGCTGATATTGAGCTAGAAAATACGATGGTTTCACCCTTCTCAAGTCCAATATTTTTTTGGTTTTTAAAGGTCTCCTCACTTTCTATCCATGCCAAATCCATGAAGAAACTTGGGTTTTCAGAGAGCAAGATTTTAGAAAAATGTATGGCACAATGCCAATGATGAGGCAAATTTCCGACCAAGATCCAGTTATTTGGGTGATCTTTTCAAAAAAATGTCTGCAACTCGAAAATGCTTGCATGCAGGTACTTCATGCTTACATCATGACTTTTTGTCATTCTTTTATTGTCTTTTTCCCTCCAATAGGATATGATAGAATAAATTATTCTTCTTTATAGAAAAGAGCCCTATGCCTAACCTTTTAGATTATCTTGAAACTAGCCAGCACGATAGTTTTTACGATCAACCGATTAATCGCTTGGATATCCTCGCCTTGACCGAATTGTCCTACTTGCCGTTTGATCATTTAGTCGCCTATCCCTTTAATCTAGAGCAGGCCTGTCGTCTAGATGAACTAGCTCGTGCCTTCAAAGAACAGTTCTCAGAAGGCTATCCTCCACTTTCAATGGTCACCAAGGAACGCCTCACTCTCTTAGAAAAAATGAGTTCCAGTAAACGCTTCAAGCATATCAAGGCCTTTGGCTATGTTAACGACTATAATTTCGAACTCCAAAAACAATTTGCTGCCATCTGCTACCAGTTCCTCCCCCAGAAGTTTCTAACGGTTTTCCGAGGAACTGACGATACTCTGATTGGCTGGAAAGAGGACTTTTACATGTCTTTTATGCCTGAGATTCCTGCCCAACGTTCCGCTAGCCGATACCTCCAAAAATTGATAAAAACCCTTCCAGGGGAATATACGATTGCCGGTCACTCTAAGGGCGGAAATCTAGCTGTCTATGCTTCTAGTAAGCAAGAACACTTTCTTCAAGAACAGATAACTGCTGTGTATAGTTTTGACGCTCCAGGTCTCCATGAAAGCACGCTAGTATCTCCCGGATTTAACGCTATTCAAGATAAACTTTGCACCATTATTCCTCAAGGCTCTATTGTAGGACTCATGCTCGAACCTCCAAAAGAGGCTCAGATTGTCAAGAGTAACGCTATCGGCTTTCAGCAACATATTTGCTTCAGTTGGGAAATTATTGGTAATGATTTCAAAATGGTTGATCAAGTCACCGATGATAGCCTTCAGCTAGATCAAGCGCTTAAACATTGGACCTCCAGCTTAACTTCTGAAGAGCTCAGACAATTTTTCGACCTCTTTTTCGACGCCTTTATCGAAGCAGGAATCTACCGTTTTAGTGATATTACAGTAAACACCTTAGATAAATTGCAAAAAATAAATAGCCTTCACAAAAAGCGTACCCCTACCGAACGCCAACTGATGGACCGAATCGTCCGCTTACTCATCGAGACCCGGTTCCAGATTTGGAAAGATAACCAATTACAATCAACTGTCCAACGCAAAGAAGAGTTCTTACATTTTCTAGAAAACCTCAGCTTAAAAAATCCCAAATCTGACTAATCAGACTTGGGATTTTTAGATTTTATTAGGCATTAAAGCTTTCTGTCAACTGAGGAACGACTTGCTTCTTACGTGAGACTGCGCCCCATTAAGAAAGTGTCAAATTCGGGATACCATGGATTTTCGCCACTAAACTCAGAAACAAGGACCTCTCGACATAAATGCACTCTCTTAATATCAGCTGTTCACTCTATCATTTACCAAAACCCCTTCTCACGATTTTTAAATGACTTATCAAACCAATACTACCTAATCCTAGCAAAATAAGATCAAGTGATAGTGATGAATTCGTTTTTGGTAGGGTATTGTTGTTCTGTCCAGATCCGGACACTGTCTTTGGTCCGCTTCCAATAGCAGACTGACGTTTTTCCTCTATTGATTCATTGCCTTTTTCCACTGGCAAAGAATACTCTTTATCCTCTTGTAAACGCTCACTAATTTTCACAGATGGGGGCAACAGCTCTCCTTTCTCTACTTTCTTATTCTTAAAGAGGACTTCTTGCTGTTTATCTATTCTCTTCATTTCATCTGTTTCACCCTTTTGGATAACTTTTTTAATTCGTTTTCCACTACCTTTTTTCACAAGAATATTTTCCCACAAGATTTGCTGACCCTGTTGATCAAATCCTGTAAACGTCAATAGACTTCTAGGTTGAAAAACTACATCCCCAAAATCGAGCTCAAACTTACCGTCTCCCGCTGAATGAGTCTCAGCTAAAAGCTTCCCATCTTGATGGACTCTAATCTGAATATATGGTGCAGTCTTTCCGGTTAGATATCCCGTCTCACTCGTAATAGTAGGCAAAACCAAAGAATGATCTTCTGGTGCCAAATCATCATCCATCCCTTTAACAGTTACTGTTTCCGTTGCTAAAACCTTGTAATTTTTAGGATTAATCACTTCAAACTTAAGCTCTTCCCCCTGCTCAAGTGCCATTCCCAAATCCCTAAAATCAAGTCCCCAATAACCCAGTTCATCAGTCATAAATGTCGGAAACTTTTTGTCTAACATCGAAGATGTTACTCTAATAAAATGATAGGGATAATAACTCTGTCCAACTATGTAATCCTTTCTATCATGAATAGGTGGCACTACCAAGGAGCGGGAAGATTCCTCAGTGTTGTTAAATATAATACGATTCAATATTTTGGGAACATTAGAAGAGTCGATCTGCTTATCTATACCATCCACTGTCTGCTCAACTAACATTTGATAATCATTATGAAATCCGATGAATACACGATAAAATCTAGCCTTACTGGTTAAACCTGGGACTGGTTTCGAGTATTTTCCTTCCTCATCAACCAGAGCTTCCGTAACCATTTCTCCGGTCTCAGCGTTGTATAACTGTACACGTCCTAGTGGCTCAGCTATACCTGAAAATTCTGTATGTTTGGAAACAAGTGGAGTATAGCTAAATGACGGCTGAGGGTTAGATTTTAGACCTTCTCCTAGCTTATAAACAGGTACTTCTTTCATTACTGGCAAACCATCATGAGATATAAAAGACAGTTTCACATCATGAATAGACTGAAAATATCCTTCTGCTAAATGGTCTAGCAATTCTACTTCAAAATAACCATCTTGAATCTTAGCTGGCTTTGATACAATCGTCCCGCCAATCATTGCATAAACAGTCCCCTCAACTGAGGTATGACCTTCTATCTTCTTAGATCCTTCAAAAAGAGGTTCAACAAAAACCTGATGATGATTCTCTATCTTCTTAAGAGGAGCTTCAGGAATAACATAAGCTGCGGGATGCCTTGGAGTCGTAAGCACTACTTGTGCTTCTCCCCCTTCAACCTCATCCTCCTCCTCTGCGGTAAATATTTTCGGATGACTGGAGGTAATCTCTATTTTTTGGTTATAGGTAATAGGACGTTCTAACTTAAGCGAAAACTTCCCATTGTTGTCTGCGAAGAATAGGTCCTCAACTGATGTCTGCGATATTTCATCAACTCTAATATCTACGACAGCATTTGGAATCGTTTCTCCTGATATCTTTTGAGTCCCTGGTGCAATTGGGTCTACTGTGAGATGGTTTTCTAATACTTCGGGAACCTTCGCTTGTTTATTTGCTTTTATGACTTCCATCTCTGGCACGTCGTTCTCCCCTTGCTCCAGAATAGAAGGAAGGGGTGACTGGGACGAAATCGTCTCCATAGCGACTTGAAGAACTGCTTCCTCCTCTGTAGTCATCATGTTAGCAAATGCAGATGCCGTTCTCGTCGTTAAGAGCGCTAAGCCTACTGTTAAAAACAGAGTAGACTTTAGGCCAATACTACCGAGCCTATTTTTCTTTACTAACCGTAGCTGTCGTGATAGCACTCGTTTATGCCTCCTTACTTTTCAGATTTTTTCTCTAACTTTGTATTGTAATAACTAATAGATATTATTGTAATAGTAGCTAAAAACAAGAATAAAGCAACTGGATACACTCGCATTAGTTCTCTTGGATAACTCTTCTTATCCTTGCTTCCTTGTAATGTTTGAGATACCAATTCGGACGATGAATTTTCTTTATTCTTATCCCGTTCTTTCACACCACCTGTCGATTTTTCTGACGTAGATTGACTTCCATATTCATTACTCCTAGGTTGGTGTGTGGTCATCAGACTTTGTTGATTCTGATTTGCACTACCTATAGACAGAGTACGATCACCACTTAAACCGAGCAAACCGGGTGTGGTATCACCTAGTAATGGAGTACCTTCGCCACTCAGACCAGAAAGGCCTTCGGTTGTGCCGCCCAACAATGGGATACGTTCACCACTCAGACCTGGTAGACCTTCAGTCGTGCCGCCTAAGGGACTACGCTCGCCGCTCAGACCTGGTAGACCTTCAGTCGTGCCACCTAATAAAGGATTACGCTCGCCACTCAGACCAGAAAGGCCTTCGGT
>NZ_JBEPLO010000037.1:0-16069 GCF_040545225.1 Streptococcus rupicaprae
GCTACAGGAAGTGATTCAAAGTCTGCATTGGTCTGTGTTGAAACCCATTGTTCATAGAAATTGGGTCTTTTCAGATTTTGATGTTAAATGAGTATTAAAGAGGTATGTTATGGAATTATCGCCTTATATTTTGATTAAGAATTATGATAACGGAAAATTATATTTTAATTCTAAAAATAACCATTCATTTTTCATATCTAATAGATTATTGGAAAAAATAAATTTGGATCCTAAAATTGCGAGTCAATTTCAAGGTTACTTAGATAAAAATCACTATTTTAAAGAAAATTTAGAGTTAGAAAATAGTATAAAAAAATAGAGGAGATAGAAGATTCTATTGTTGAGCTTACTATTTTAGTACATGGTGATTGCAATTTTCGATGTAAATACTGTTATGAAAAATTTGAAAATATAGGTATTAGTGGACAAACAGAAGAAGCAATTAAAGATTTTGTAAAAAAAGTTTTGTTGGAAAAGAAACCAAAAATTTTTCATGTTTCTTGGTTCGGAGGAGAACCACTGTTAGGGATCAAGTCTATAATAAGCTTATCACAATATTTTCAAAATCTATCTATTGAGAATCAGGCATCGTATTCTTCTAGTATAACGACAAATGGCTACTTACTTACTAAGGGGAAGTTTAAGAGATTAGTAGAGGAATGTAGCGTTAGGAATTTTCAAATAACTATCGACGGGGATGAGGAGCATCATAATTTCCAAAGAGTGTTAAAGGGAGGTGGAGGATCTTACCAAAGAATATTAGAAAACTTGATATCCATGCAAGGCAGTGATTTGGACTATTCTTGTACCTTGAGGTTTAATATAACTAAAGAGAATCTAGAATCAGTTGAAAAATTTTTAGATGGTGATGGAAGAAGTTTCAAAGGTGATTCTAGATTTAATCTTCATTACCATAATGTTGGTAACTGGGGCTGTGGAGAACGATCTAAGGATTATAGTGTTACTATTCTTCCTAAAGATCTCACATTTGAACTTTCTAAGAAAGCAATAGAAAAAGGCTACAACGTTCCTTCTGTAAATACTGTTATCACTAATTTGTTTAACTGCTATGCTAATCGTCCTAATCACTATACCATTAATGTTAAGGGGATTATCCAATCATGTACAGTTGCTTTGTATGATGCCCAAAATATATTTGGAAGCGTACATACTAAATTAAATGAAAGAAAATTTAAATCTTGGAAATTACAATTTGATTCAAGATGTACAGACTGTCCGGTTGCGCTAATTTGTAAATCGGGTTATTGTCCTCCTGTTCATAATGGAGATAAAAGATGGAGATTTTGTGAGCAGATAAAGAGAAGGATAGACTCTAATTTAGACTTATTTTTAATGAATAATGAGTACAATGACTATCTTGATATTGAAGAAAGGAGGTGAGATTTAAAATGATAGTAACTGAGAATAAAAAACATGATACAGAGTTGGATCTTCATGAGCGTGATCATCACTGTAGCGGCGGGAATGATGATTAGTAGAGTATAAGACTAACAGCTAGTATTATCCTAAATCGAAGCAAAGAGATAGTCGTTAATTGTATTATAAACTAGCGTTTAGGATAATTTTTAGAAAGAATCTGACTCCTAAAAAGATAATTATTTGAGTAGGAGTCAGATTTTTTATTGAGAGGAGTAGGAGTGCTATGAAACTTTTTTCCTATATCAACAAAAGGGTATTTGTTTTATTTTTAGGAGGAATGCTAATCAACAGTGGGATTATCTTGATGAAGCCACTGTTACTGGCACGGTTGCTAAATATCCAAGAAGCGGACTTAAATTTAGAAACGATCGGAAGTTTTGTGAGTTTTGGATTTATTCTACATTTCTTATTTTACAGCGCGATGTTAATTGCTAATTACACTAGCAACCAGCTCCAATATAGTGTTTTGATTAGACTGAAAGATGAACTGTTGCAAAAACTTTTCTTAAATCAAGACTATATTAATGATGAGAAAGTGTCTATAATGACACAGGATATTGAGTTTTTGTATGAGAATTATCTACTACCATTAGATTTAATAGTAGGTAAATTTTTTTTATTGATGGCAACGATGATTTTTATATTAAAGCAAAATATGTTTTTGGGCACGGTCTTTATTGTCTTTTCATTTTTACGCCCCTTACCGCAATGGGTGATGAATGACAGGTTAAAAAAGAGTGGACAGGATTTTTCGAACCGTCAAAGAAGATTTCACGTAACAGTTGGTGATTTTTTTAGAGGCGAAGAGACTTTTCGTTATAATGGTGTGGTCAGAGAGCAGTTGCAATTTACTAATAAGATGAATCTGCTTTATGAAGAGTCTAGAAAGAAAAACGAATGGGTTAGTAATATTATTTATTTTTTCAATGGTCCCCTAGAATTTATCAGTCAGGTATTGCCACTAGGTTTGGGGCTATTTCTTCAGACTCAGGGAGTTAATATTACCTCGGTTAGCCTAGTGGCTATGTATATTGCAACCTTAAATTTAGGAAGCCCCTTACAGACAATCCTTTATTCTTTTTCGGACATTCAACGTTCTAAGGTAATCAGAGAAAAGATTTTTAGAATCCTTGAAAAAGAAGACATGAGCTACCAGTTGCCTAGGGTCCAAGCGATTTCTAGACTAGTTGTGAAAGGACTTGGGAAAAGGATAGGGGAGAGAACCTTGTTTGAGGATATTTCCTTTTGTCTTGAAAAAAATGAAAAATTACTTATTAAGGGAGCTAGTGGATCAGGTAAAAGTAGTTTGCTTCGCTTATTGGCTAGGTTAGATCACGTAGACTCAGGAGAAATTTATGTAGAGTGCAGTGATGGAACCATCTGTACAGACTATATTAGCAATCTTGCCTATCTTTCGCAAAATCCCTTTTTTGTTCATGGAACCATTAGAGAAAATTTAAACTTAGGTCAGCAGTTCTCGGACGCTACCTTGCTGACTGTTTTGGAACGTGTTGGACTTGTAGAGGAGATTGATGACATTTTAAATTATAATCTGGTGAATAATGGTGCCAATATTTCTGGAGGACAGAAACTTCGCCTGGAATTAGCAAGGTTTCTAATCAGACAAAAGGATATTGTTTTAGCAGATGAGATAACAGCAGCTCTAGACCGTGAGAATGCTGAAAAAGTCCGTCAAATAGTGTATAGTTTACCTGTTATCCTCATTGAGGTGGCACATGTCATTAGTGATGAAAGTGGTCATGATTATATCTTAGAATTATAGAAAAGCGAGTCAAATATTAGACTGAGTCGCTTATTCTTAATGAAGGTATTTTATTTTAAAAACAAGCCGACTTCTTCTGTTGAGAGTCAGCTTGTTTTTGTTAATATGGACTAAATCAATTCTAAAATGTCAATGCCATCGCGCTCTAGTCCTTCAGCAACAGGTTCACTGGTAATATATCCCTGGTAAGTGGTTACGCCTTCGCGCAGGCCTTGGTCTTCTAGGATAGCTTCTCGGAAGCCCTTATTGGCCAAGTCGAGGACATAAGGCAGGGTGACATTGGTCAGGGCGAGGGTAGAGGTTCTAGCGACTGCCCCTGGGATATTAGCAACTGCGTAATGAAGGACGCCGTGCTTCTCGTAGACGGGTTCTTGGTGGCTGGTTACCTTGTCCGCTGTCTCGACGACACCTCCCTGATCAACAGCAACATCGACAATCACTGAGCCGGGACGCATGGCTTTAACCATGTCTTCCGTTACTAATTTCGGTGCCTTAGCCCCAGGAATCAATACTGCTCCGATGACTAAGTCAGCCTCTTGTACCGCTTGGGCAATGTTGAAGGGGTTAGACATCAAGGTTTGGACTTGGTTGCCAAAGATGTCCTCTAGTTCAGCCAAACGGGCAGCACTGATATCAAGGATCGTGACCTGAGCTCCCAGACCGATTGCAATACGAGCAGCATGAGTCCCCACGACACCACCACCTATGATGGTGATTTTACCCTTAGGCACGCCAGGCACTCCACCGAGGAGGACACCTGAGCCGCCTTCTTGTTTGGTTAAGAAGTGGGCTCCGATTTGAACAGCCATACGACCTGCCACTTCACTCATAGGCACCAGAAGTGGCAGGGCGCCTTTAGCATTACGGACGGTTTCATAGGCGATACCGGTCGTTTTTGCTTCTAACATGGCATCTGCTAACTCAGGTGCTGGTGCCATATGAAGATAGGTAAAGAGTACCAGGCCTTCGCGTAGGAAGCCATACTCGGCTTCCAGAGGTTCTTTGACCTTGACCACCATCTCAGTAGCCCAAGCCTCTGCTGCTGTCGGAACAATGATCGCCCCCTGGTCTTGGTAATCAGCGTCTGTAAAACCTGACCCCAGTCCAGCACCCGTTTCAATATGAACCGTGTGGCCAGCAGTTACTAGGGCAAGCACCCCAGCAGGGGTTAGGGCAACACGGTTTTCGTGGTTTTTAATTTCTTTGGGAACACCGATAAGCATGGAAATACCTCTTTCAACTATGATAGATTTATTGTAAAAAAAATCTTAAGAGAATGCAAGTCTCAGCAAAAAATCCAACACACGAGAAACGCGTTCGCGTTGGGAGTGCCTATGTTCAGCTATAGAAATAAATTTTGGAGATGTGTTGTGAAAATGTGGGAAAACGTATTGACAAGGTTGGGGCACTATGGTATACTAATCAGGTAAAGCTGATTTAGCTCAGTCGGTAGAGCGCATCCATGGTAAGGATGAGGTCGCCGGTTCGATCCCGGCAATTAGCATGCGTGCGTCTTGAGGTTTTCAAGGCGCTTTTTTTGGAAATAAGGAGTTGGAGATGAAAAAGATTTGCTTTGTGTGTCTAGGAAATATCTGCCGCAGTCCTATGGCCGAATTTGTCATGAAATCCATGACGGATGCCTTTGAGGTGGAAAGTCGAGCGACTTCTGGTTGGGAGCATGGGCATCCGATTCATTCAGGGACTCAAGGAATTTTCACCAAATATGCCATTCCTTTTGATAGTGCCAAAGATTCGACTCAGATCAGTGAAGCTGACTTTGCTTACTTTGATGTGATCATTGGTATGGATGCGTCAAATGTTGCAAATCTTAAGAAACTCTCGGAGCCTAAGTATCATGATAAGATTTTTCAGTTTGACACAGAGTCTGTTCCTGATCCTTACTACACAGGTGACTTTGAAGACACCTATGCGCGTGTGGTGAGTGGTTGTCAAAAATGGATTGACCAGTTGTCTTAAGAGTCGTACAGTGAGCTAATTTACGTTTAGCTAACTTGATGTAATGAGCCCTCAGGGCTTGGGAGATGTTATGGAATTAGTTGCCTATTATTGGGAGCGTTTAAGGCCCCATCTGCACCGGCGAAATTTAGAGTTGGCTACAGTTGGATTGATTCTGCTTTGTGGCTTATTTGTCCTTCTGGCAAGTTTACCAAGGCAGGGAAACGTTAGCTATAAAGACGGGAGTCTCAATTACGAAGGGCAAATGGTTCGGCGAAAATTATCAGGCCAAGGAACCTTGACTTATGCTAATGGCAATGTTTACGAAGGGGACTTTAGCAACGGCAGTTTTAATGGCACGGGAGTTTTCCGTGCCAAGGACGGTTGGATTTATGAAGGCAGTTTTGTCAATGGTCTTGCGCACGGCAAAGGAAAACTGACGACTGAAACAGGTATCGTTTATGAAGGTGAGTTCGTGAAAGGAGTTTACCAAGATGCGGATTAAATGGTTTTCTCTTGTCCGAATTACAGGGATGGTTATGGTCCTGCTCTACCATTTTTGGCCCAGCATATTTCGGGGCGGTTTTGTCGGGGTGGATCTTTTCCTCACTTTTTCTGGTTTTTTAACGACAGCCTTGTTTTTAGAAGAGTTCAGCAACCACCAGAGAATCGATCTGATAGGTTTTTATAGGCGGCGTCTCTACCGGATTTTCCCACCTGTTTTTCTAATGATCCTGGTGGTGTTGCCTTTTACCCTTTTGATTCGGAGCGATTTTAGAGCTGGCCTAGCCTCTCAGATGGCTGCTGTTCTGGGATTTGTGACCAATTATTTTGAAATTGCGACAGGCGGTTCCTACGAAAATCAATTCGTGCCCCATCTTTTCGTTCATACGTGGACCTTGGCCATGGAGGTACAACTTTATCTGATTTGGGGCTTGGTTATCTGGGGCTTGAGTAAGCTCTCTGCTAACAAGGAACAGCTACGAGGCTTCATCTTTGTAGTAGCGAGTTTAGGTTTTCTTTTGACCTTTGTTCGTCTGATTCTTGCAAGTATTTCTACCATTAACTTATCCTGGGTTTATTACGCTACAGGCAAACATGGCTTTACCTTCTTTCTGGGCGCTATTTTGGCTTGCTTTATGGGGATGTATAAGCCGACTGTCCTGGTCAAGCAGCTCTTTCAGAAGCTTGATTTAACTAAGACCCTAGCCCTGTTTGCTGGCTCTAGCCTGGTGCTGGTTGCCCTGACTTTCTTCTTACAATTTGAAAGCGTTTGGACCTACTGGGTCGGTTTCTTACTGGCCAGCTTAGCTACCTTGGTCATGATTTTATCAGCCAGACAGCTCCATGAGTTGACGTTCAGTAGCACTGAGCCTGCTTTTTTGACCTATCTAGCTAATATCAGCTATGGCATTTACCTTTTTCATTGGCCGTTCTTAATCATCTTTTCTGAGATGGGTTCTAGAAGTTTGGCGGTTGGGTTGAGTCTACTATTTTCCTTTGTCTTTGCAAGCTTGTCCTTCTACCTTTTGGAACCCTTGATCATGGGGAAAGAGATTACCTTATTTGGGGTAGATTTGACCTTTAAAAATCCCAAAAAGACCTTGGCTATCATGGCCACTCCATTGGTATTGCTGGCTTTAATCCTTGTTCTTGTTTCGCCTCGTATCGGTGCCTTAGAGAAAGACTTGATGATACAGGGATTGGAGCAGGCTGATTCAAAAATGGTGCAGTTAAGGGCTCAAGTTGACGGTCAGAAGGCTTCGGACTACGGTGTGGTTGAGGGAGTCATGGTGATTGGGGACTCAGTAGCCCTTCGAGCAAGCGACGGGATAACCAAGGCTATGCCAGATGCCTTAGTCGATGGTGAAGTGAGTCGGACCTTGGAAGGTGCCTATGACATGATGATGGAAACAGCCAAGAACAAGGCCTTGCCTCAGACGGTTATTATTTCTGCGGGGACCAACACTGTCCAAGATTATCAGGACCAGTTGGATAGGATTGTCAAAGATATACCTCAGGGCCACTACCTGATTTTGGTGACACCTTACGACGGTCGTGTAGCGGGTAATCCTGGTGCGATTGCTAACTTGACCAGAGACTACGAGTTAACTTTAGCTGAAAAATACGACTGGATTACGGTCGCGGATTGGTACAAGGTCGCCAGCAATAATCCTAAAATTTGGCACTATACAGACTATGTGCATTTTGGCAGTGATAGCGATAGTATTGCA
This sequence comes from Streptococcus rupicaprae, assembly GCF_040545225.1. Classification (NCBI taxonomy): domain Bacteria; kingdom Bacillati; phylum Bacillota; class Bacilli; order Lactobacillales; family Streptococcaceae; genus Streptococcus; species Streptococcus rupicaprae. The sequence goes on from NZ_JBEPLO010000037.1 coordinate 7,414, forward strand.
GATGGTCAGGCACTCTATGCCGAAATGTTGTCTAAAGCCATCGCTAAGGCTAAAGAAGGACCGGTTAAAAAACATAAATAAGGTTAAAGGAGGGAGATAATTTCTGCCTCTTTTTCTTATTGAGCCTTAGCAAGCCTTACCAGACAATCAAAGAAGAGAACTGTCAGAATTTTTTGTCGTTTTTATCGTAAAAACTCTTTTGCTGTGGTATAATAGAGAAATACAGTTAGGAGAGAGACAAGGAAGACATGAGTAGATTGATGCCAGGCCATATCCGCCATCAAGGGATTAGCCTCTATGAAGCACAAGCAATAACAGATGTTCAAGTTCAAACGGACAAGATTCTAGCAGCGATTGACGGTTGTCATCTGCAGTTCAGTTTTGACGACAGTGAGGTGTTATGCGACTGTACCCTGTTTGATCAAAAAGGTTTTTGTTCGCACCTGGCGGCCATAGAATATTACCTTAAAAATGATATTAAGGGACAATCCTTGGTGAAACAACTCCAGAATGGTTTAGTGGTCCAGGAGCAAGAAGCACATCAGAGGTCTAAAGCCAGCCTCTTTTTGGATCATGTATTGCAAGATCCTGAGATCAATGGAGTGACTTATCAGCTATCTGCAGAAGGCAAGTACCACCCCGCGGATCGGCAAATTTTGTGGACCCTGAAAATCTTACGTCTCCCTGATACTAGATCTTACATCATCAGGGATATTAAGAGCTTTTTAAAGTATCTTAATAGTGGTCAATCTTACCAACTGGGGAAAAATTACTATGAACCTTTAGGTGAGCTTCAATTTGATCCAGCTTCACAAGGATTACTCGTTTTTTTAAAGCGATTGATTCCGGATGCTGTCGGATTTGACAGTGATTTTGTTCTCCCTTATATGGGGCGATATCTGCGGCTCCCTCAAGGCTTTTTTGAGGAAGGTGTATCCCTTTTACAAGCTTTAGCTGACTTTCGTTTGGAACTGGAAGCAGATGTTTATGAAAGAGTGGCCTTCTTAGATTTAGATGGCGAAGCGGACCTTTTTGCTTTTAGGGTGATGGTAGAACAGAGCTTTATCCAGCTGGTTATGACAGAAAAAAGATATCAGTCTTTTTTTGATGGAAACTCTCTTTTTGAGGCTGGCAAATTCTACCAATTAAATCTTAGGCAGAGACAGCTTCTCAGGGCTTTTTCACAATTAGAAGGAAAAACAGGGGAGGAGAAAATCCTCCAGTTTGAATTTGAAGATAAGGATCGTCTCGCGCTTTTATTGAGAGAGCTGAGAACCATGGGGCCAGTTCAGGCGCCAAAACAATTTAAAATCCATGATTTTAGAGCTTTTTTTGAGTTTACCCTTCAGGCAGGGTATTGGATCGAGCTAGAAGTGGCGCTAGATTTTGAACGAGTTTGGGTCTCTCGGCAAGCTGATTTAGAAAAACTGCCTTTTTCAATTGACTATCAGCCCCTACTGAGAATCTGGTCGCTGATGGAGCAACATGGCTTTAAACCAGGTTTTAAGAGTCGGAAACACTTGGTTCACAGTCAGGATTTTTATGATTTTTATACAGTGATTCTACCAGCTTTTGAAGCTGTTGGCGAGGTTGTGCTGGCAGAAAATGTACGGGAAACATTCCAAGCCTCTCAAACCCAGATTCACTTAGATATGACTGGGAGTCTCCTGGACATTCAATTTGATTTCCAAGGGGTTGGTCGGGAGGAAATCCAATTTGCCTACCAAGCTTTACAGGCAGGACAGGCCTTTTACAGGAGTCGGACAGGTAAAGTTATCCTTTTTGATGAGGAAACCAAAGAGATCAATCAAACTTTGCGAGACTTAAGAGCCCAATTTCAACCGAGTGGTCACTTAAAAGTCTCTCATTTGGCAGCTTTTCAACTGTCACAATCTTTGGCTGGCCTACCAGGGGTCCATTTGTCCGACAAGGTTTCTGCCTTGATTGATCACTTACGCTTTCCAGAGCAGTTCCCGATAGCTGAGCTTCCTATTGAGGCAAACCTACGGGACTATCAGCTTCTGGGGGTTAAATGGATGACGATGTTGGCCCATTATGGCTTGGGTGGCATCTTGGCAGATGACATGGGGCTTGGTAAGACCCTTCAAACCATTGCGTTTTTAGCCAGTCATTTGAAAAAAGGCCAGCGCGCTCTGGTTCTAGCACCTTCTAGTTTGATTTACAATTGGCAAGATGAATTTCAACGCTTTGCACCGCAGTTAGATGTGGTTGTTTCATACGGCTCTAAGGCTCAGCGTCTGGCCCTTCTTGAGGAAGACCATCAGATTATTGTGACCTCCTATGCCTCCTTTAGGCAAGATTTTGAGCTTTTTCAAGATCGAGTGATCGACTGCTTGATTTTGGATGAGGCTCAGGTGATGAAAAATGACCAGACGAAGATTGCCAGTCATTTGAGAAAGTTTGAAACCAAGACTTGTTTTGCCCTATCAGGGACGCCCATTGAGAACCGCTTGACAGAACTATGGTCTATTTTCCAGATTGTCTTGCCAGGACTTTTACCGAGTAAGCGGGCTTTTAACCAGTTGACAGGCAAACAGGTCGCTAGGCTGATCCAGCCCTTTGTCTTGAGAAGGCGAAAGGAGGAAGTCTTGACAGAACTGCCAGACTTGATTGAGATGACCTGGAGTAATGAATTAACAGATGATCAGAAAGCAATTTATCTCGCTCAATTGGAACAGTTGAGAAAAGATATTTCAGTTTCTAGTGACCAAGAAATTAACCAGCGCAAGATAGAGATTCTTTCAGCCATCACCCGTCTGCGTCAAATTTGTAATACCCCTCAGCTCTTTTTGCCAGATTATCAAGGCGATAGTGGCAAGTTAGAGAGTCTGCGCCAGCTATTGACCCAAATCCAATCAGGCGGCCAGCGGGTACTCATTTTTTCACAGTTTAGGGGGATGTTGACTCTGATTGAGCAAGAGCTGAACCAGCTTGGTCTAAGCAGCTATACGATTACAGGTTCTACCAAGGCAAATGAGCGCCAGGAAATCACGCGCGCCTTCAACGCTGGAAGTCGGGATGCAGTTCTGATTTCCCTTAAGGCAGGAGGGGTTGGGATCAATCTAACGGGAGCAGATACGGTTATCTTGGTGGACCTCTGGTGGAATCCTGCAGTCGAAGACCAAGCTATCTCACGTGCCTACCGGATGGGCCAAAAGCGTAATGTGGAGTGCTACCGTCTAATCACGAGAGGAACAATTGAAGAAAAAATCCAGCAGCTTCAGGAAAGCAAGCGAGAGTTAATCACGACAGTCTTAGACGGTCAAGCAGGAGGTGGTAGCCTATCTGCAGAGGATATTCGAGAAATTTTAGGCTTGACCTCCCACTAATTTTGCATGCTACCTCAAAATAAGGTATAATGGAGAAGGACGCTTTCTAGATATTTGAAAGCTTATTGCTGGAAAGTGGCTGTTAAGAAACGATTGAAGTTGCAGAGAGGACTGCTATGGCTATCAGAGAACAATTTCCTTTGGTTGGAGATGATGAAATTCTCATTAGGGAGAACCCTACTATGGATTTATACAATGATTGGGACCTGATTTCTAATATCGAAGGTCCTTATGAGGATAAGCTATACAGGGAACATTCTTCTCTTGAACAGGACAATCAATTTCGAGCAAATCATTTAAAAAAGTTGAATGACCCCCCGGTTACAGAAGCCTATGTGCCCAGAAAAAAAGGGGATGTAAGGTCCTATTCTTATACTCAAGTCGCACGAGCTGAGGCAAGAGAAGACCTGAAGAAAAAAAGATCTGCTCCTTATCTTAACTTTGACAAACCGGGCTTTAAAAGTAAGGAATTGCCGAATCCTAAGCCTAGTCAAAAAGACAAAGATAAGGCCCAGGTCAATACGCTAACTCAGGCCGCTAATCGCTTGAAGCAGGAGACTTATATCACAGCTGAGATAAAACCAGTCTATCAGCATGTCCCACCTGTTAGCGATGATCAACCTAGAAAAAATAGCTATGACTTTTTGAAGACTAGTCAAGTCTATAATTATCAGGAAAGTCAGACTAAAAAGGAGAAAAAAGTCGCTCAAGAGCTTAATTTGACGCGATTTGAACAGTGGAAAAAATTATGACAAAAACCTATCATTTTATCGGAATCAAGGGATCGGGTATGTCTGCTCTTGCTCTCATGCTGCACCAAATGGGCCATAAGGTTCAAGGATCAGATGAGGACAAATACTATTTTACCCAGCGTGGGCTAGAGCAGGCTGGTATTGTGATCCTTCCGTTTACAACTGAAAATATTAGGCCAGATGTTGAATTGATCGCAGGAAATGCCTTTAAGGCTACTAACAATGTGGAAATTGCTTACGCAGAAGAAAAGGGCATCCCTTATCGTCGCTATCATGAATTCCTTGGAGAATTTATGAATGATTTTGTCAGTATGGGCGTTGCAGGGGCTCACGGTAAGACGTCTACAACAGGCCTTCTGTCTCACGTTTTGAGCAGCATAACCGATACCAGTTATCTGATTGGGGATGGGACAGGACGCGGGTCGGCTAGCGCCAAGCACTTTGTCTTCGAATCGGACGAGTATGAGCGTCACTTTATGCCTTACCATCCGGCTTACTCTATCATTACTAACATTGATTTTGATCATCCAGATTATTTCACCAGCTTAGAGGATGTTTGTAGTGCCTTTGATGACTACGCTAAGCAAGTGACACAGGGACTTTTCCTCTATGGCGAAGATGAGAATTTGCGCCAGCTGACAGCCCCTGTACCGATTTATTATTACGGTGCCTCAGAAGATAATGATTTTGTAGCTTATGATATCAAGCGTTCCACCCAAGGCTCCAGCTTCAAGGTCAAATATGGAGGAGAGGAACTAGGGCAGTTTAGTATTCCGACCTTTGGCCATCATAACGTTATGAATGCGACAGCAGTTATTGCTAATCTCTTCATCGCTGGTTTCGATTTGGATGAGGTCCGTAAACATCTGCCAACCTTTGCGGGGGTCAAACGCCGTTTCACGGAGAAAAAGGTCGATGAAACAGTGATTATTGATGATTTTGCCCACCATCCGACTGAAATTATTGCAACCATCGATGCGGCACGCCAGAAATACCCCTCTAAGGAAATCGTAGCAGTCTTCCAGCCGCACACCTTTACCAGAACCATTGCCTTGTTAGATGACTTTGCCACAGCCTTGGAGTTGGCAGACTCGGTCTATCTGGCTGAAATTTACGGCTCTGCCCGTGAAGTTGATAAGGGAGAGGTCAAGGTAGAAGACTTGGCTGCTAAAATCAGCAAGCCAGGTGCTGTGATTACAGTTGACAATGTTTCGCCACTCTTGAACCACGACAATGCTGTCTATGTCTTTATGGGAGCCGGCGATATTCAGTCTTACGAGTATTCCTTTGAACGTCTCCTATCGCAATTGACAAAGAATGTCCAGTGATATGTTAACCATTAGACACGCTCGTACAACGGATTTAGATCAGGTTGTAGCCATCGAGTCCGCCAATTTTAGTCCAGCAGAAGCCGCTACTCCAGAAGTGATGGAGCAGCGGATTGCTTTGATTTCAGATACTTTTTTGATTGCAGAAATCTCTGGTCAAATAGCAGGTTATGTAGTGGGACCTGTTATTGATCAGGAGATTCTTTCTGACGCTCTTTTTCATCAGACAGGATCAAATCCTCGGTCAGGAGGTTTCATAGCAATCACCAGTCTCTCTGTTGCCAGTGAGTTTAAGGGTCAAGGAGTGGGGACTGCCCTGCTAGCTACCTTGAAAGATTTAGCAGTAGCCGAGGAGCGTTTGGGCATTGCCTTGACCTGTCACGATGACCTGATTGCCTATTATGAAATGAATGGGTTTCAAAACCTGGGTTTGTCCCAATCAACCCACGGTGGCAGCATTTGGTATGATATGGTGTGGAAAAATCCTGAAAATGCCAACAAGCGTTGATAAATCTTGCTTTTGTAAGAGTTTTAGGATATAATGACTTGTAATTGTGTGAAAGGAGTTAGCAAGTGTCTGACAAACTAAACCCTAATGACAGAGAGCTAAGTTTTAAAGAGCGTATTTTGCGTGATTTAGAAATGCTCAAGTCACAAATTCCTGAAGAGGAAGATAACTCCCTGAGACCTGAATTTGATCAAAGTTACACGGAGAATGTTCATTCTGAAGAACAGAATGAAACGATTTTTTATGGTCAACCGGATGAGAGTCGAGGAGATGATACTGTCGCTCCGTCTTCAGATTATTCTGCCTTAAAAGAGCAACTGTTGGAGAAGTTAAACGCTAGTCATCTGGAGAAAGTTGTTGCTCAGGATGAAATTTTTACAGAAACCTCTCCTATAGAGAATGCATCTTCCGAGCAAAATGTAACTGGTTTTAAAGAGCTTCCTGATTTTGACTCAGAAGCAGACTATAATCAAAGAGAACAGTTTGCACACCAGACTCACAAGGTTGATTTAACCTTTAAGGCAGAGGCCACCTCGGATGAGGATTTTGTGGAAATTGAAAGGAGTGTCCCTCCTGTACCTAAGCGTGCTGTAGATAGTATCGCTCAAGATTTAGAAAGACCAGTTCACATGCATTCAGAACAGCCCGTTAGTCGACGGAGCCGCTCTCAGGTGGTTGAGAAAAAGCCCAAAAAAGCTAAGAAAAGTAAAACGAAGAGAATCGTTGCTGCTATTTTTGGAACCTTGTTATTAGCTCTGTTGGGTACAGCAGTAGCAGGCTACTTCTTTGTCCGTAGCAGTCTCGGTCCTGTTGATAGCAAGGCGACGGATTATTTACAAGTGGAGATACCTAGAGGTTCTTCGGTTAAGCAGATTGGTCAGACTCTAGAAAAAGCTGGCTTGATTCGGAATGCGACCGTTTTTGACCTCTATGTGAAATTCAATAATCATACAGGTTTCCAAAGCGGTTTCCATAATCTGCAAAAGAGCATGGACTTGGATACGATTATTGATACCCTCAAAAAAGAGGGGACAGAGGCTCCGGTTGTACCAGCTTTGGGTAAGGTGACTATTCCGGAAGGTTATACTTTGAAGCAGATTGCTACTGCAATTGAAGTGAATGCAGCATCAAGTAACCAAGAAAAATCACCGTTTACAGCGGATGAGTTTATGCAAGTAGTGACTGATGATGCCTTCATCAGTGAAATGCAAGCTAAGTACCCGGATCTTTTGGGAAGTCTACCGACAGCGGATACCGGAGTTCTCTACCGATTAGAAGGATACCTTTTCCCTGCGACCTACGAATACCAAAGCGAAACAACAGTTAAGCAATTAGCAGAGCAGATGCTGGCAGCGATGGATGCCAATTTGAGAGCCCACTATTCAACCATTGCAGCAAAAGGAATGACAGTTAATCAGGTCCTGACTCTAGCCTCTCTCGTTGAGAAGGAAGGATCGACAGATGAAGATCGTCAAAAGATTGCCAGTGTCTTCTTTAACCGACTTCAATGGGGAATGCCTCTCCAGTCCAATATTGCTGTGCTCTACGCGGAAGGTAAGCTTGGAGAGAAGGTTACGTTAGCAGAAGATGCTTCTATTAATACGCAGATTGATTCCCCTTATAATGTATATACAAGGCTCGGTTATATGCCTGGTCCTGTAGATAGTCCAAGCTTATCAGCGATTAAGGCAACCATTGAACCTGCGCAAACAGATTATGTCTATTTTGTAGCAGATGTAACGACTGGTCAAGTTTACTTTGCAAGGACGTTAGAAGAGCATGAAGTAAATGTTCAAACCTATGTGAATAGTAAAATTGAGTCGTCTACACCAGCCCAGTAAGATGAAACAAAATTATGTGCTTGTCACATAATTTTGTTTTCTGATTGATTATCAATATTATTTAGAAAAGAGATTTAAAGTAACTATGGCAGAAAAAACCTTTCCAATGACCTTGGCTGAAAAGCAGGAATTAGAAAAAGAATTAGAAGAGTTAAAATTAGTCCGTCGCCCTGAGATTGTAGAGCGTATCAAAATTGCCCGTTCTTATGGAGACTTGTCTGAGAACAGTGAATATGAAGCTGCAAAAGACGAGCAAGCCTTTGTTGAAGGTCAGATTTCTACGATTGAGCATCAGATTCGCTATGCAGAAATCGTGGATAGTGATGCGGTAGCAGCGGATGAAGTGGCTATCGGTAAGACGGTGACTATCCAAGAAGTAGGAGAGAAGGATCAAGAAATCTATACCATCGTTGGTGCAGCTTCTGCAGATGTTTTTGCAGGTAAAATTTCCAATGAAAGCCCAATGGGGAATGCTTTGATTGGAAACAAGGAGGGTGCCATCGTCACTATCCCAACACCGGCTGGCAGTTACGATGTGAAAATCGTTAAAGTCGAAAAGGCCAAATAAGCTTTTTACGGAGCAAAAATAATATAACTAGTAGAACCTATTAAGGCCTAGCCTATTTCAGTGGTTGTTAGACCGAGGGAATGGGCTAGGTTTTTGGTTAGATTGAGACTTGTGAATACTTGGCAATATTCGAAGAAAAGCGATCCAGCCTAGGAAACGAAGTTGATGATAGAACTGGAGTTCATCGAAGCAAGTTGACAAATGGTAGAAAAATAGAGGCCGGGCAAAAACTAGTTTCAAAATAAAACCACGCAGTGATTTCTGTCTTGAAAACAATCAAGATGAAAGAATCACTGTGTGGTTTTTGAA